>JAXGPH010000051.1:0-7194 GCA_040767065.1 Anaerolineaceae bacterium
CTGGATTAAGCTTAAAAGTCTCTAGCCTAAGATTAAGGGTTGACAGACTACTAGAATTTTCTGTTGAATTCTAAATCATTTACTTGTTCTGCATAGGAAAAAGACCGACAATTTTCAATCGGTTGTCAAGATTTGGTCAAACCTTCTCAAAAAGCAAATAAAGCTCTAACAATTGAATCAGGTTTCAGTTTCTGATGGTCAGGGCGAGCAAAGGTTGGTCTGCAAATCGCAAGCTGAGCGAACCCGCTTTTAGAAAATGTTCACGATGAGGACCGCGCATTAAATAATCCTGGATGAGTCCGATCACATAGGTTTGGATCAATTCAGGAGTTTTATTTTTTCCACGTTTTTCAAAAAGCATTTTATGTTTGGCTGCAGCTGCGGCTTGGCTTAGGTCCATGATTTGAGTGGGATCACTAAAAGCCAGCAGCGAGAGGCTCCAGTGACCTTTATCAGGTTCACGGATCAGGAACTGATACGCGCCAAGAGACACCATTGAGTCGTACGTGAAGGCTTCATCGAGCCAATAGGCAAAGATAGCATAAGTGCGTTTACGGCGGATGTTCTCGAATAAGCCCATGATTACAGGTGGTTCTGACGATATTGACGGCGCAAGGCAGTTTCTTGTGTTAGCTGATGTGTGCCGTCGTAAAAGGGGTAATCAGCGGATTTGCTGCAGCGGCAGAGGAGGTAAGAGACCATATCCTGGGTCTGGTCTCCAAGATATTGCCACTCGGGCGGCTCGCCATATTCCGAACAAACCTGCGTGAGTTTGATGAACGGAACCTTGCCTTCCACTTTGTAAGGGCCGTTTTTCTTGATAGTGATCTTTGGGGTTAGTTCGCTTTCGCATTCGCTCATGGCAACCTCTGCGCAAAATAATTATACAGGATGGATTCCAAACTGGGGGTTGAGTTGGCTGAATGGCTTTTTGGCTGACTTTTTGGCTGACTTCCAATATTCTCTCAATTGGCGTAGAATTTTTTCAACATATCGTCATGAGGTAAACTTTGGCAGCACATCCCTATCCAGACCATCTTTTCGGAGATCTCGATCAGCCTGTGAAAGGTTCCAGGCACCACATCACCCAAAATAAGGGTCTGCATCATGCTTACCGGGTTTCTCCATGGCTGCCCAAACCGGGAGAACCTTTCAGTATTTCAGCAACAAGCAGTTCAGATCTGCCAGTACAGCAAGTGTTCCTGCGCTACAGTCTGGATAACGGCGAAAGCTGGCAGGAAAGGCGTTTGGAAGCCGGGGAATGGCACTGGGACACACTGACCTGGGGCTGGCTGCGGGACTGGCAGCTGGTTTTTCCGGCTTTAGCAGAGGGAACTGAGCTCCTCTACCAGGTTTTCACCGAACTTCCTGGGGAAAGATTTTGCTTTGCAGATAACCAAGCGACTGATGTTGCTGGGGCGACGCTGTTCCGACTGAGGCTCACCAGCCACAATCAGCCACCGGCATGGTCACAGGAAGCAGTGATCTACCAGGTGTTTGTGGACCGCTTCAACCCGGGCAAAGGCAGAAAGTGGCTGCAAACAACCGACCTGGCAAGACCGTTTGGGGGGACTCTGCGCGGGGTGATTGAAAAACTGGGCTATATCAAGGATCTGGGCTTCAATACCATTTGGCTCACCCCCATCTTCAGCAGCCCCAGCCACCATGGGTATGACATCAGCAACTACTGGCGCATCGAACCGCGCCTGGGTACTGAAGCAGACCTGCGCAAACTGTTGGATCTGGCACACGCGAAAGGAATGCACGTCTTGCTGGATTTTGTTGCCAACCACTGCTCCAACCAACACGAACGTTTCCAATCAGCCCTGGCAGGTGAGGAAAGTGCTATTGCCTGGTTCAAATGGAAGACTTTCCCGGAGTATGAGAGCTTTTATGATGTGCCGGAAATGCCCTGCCTCAACCTGAAGCCAGGCAGCCCCGCGCGGGCGCACCTGCTGGAGGTTGCCCGCCACTGGCTGCGCTTTGGGGCAGACGGATATCGGTTGGACTATGCCAATGGACCTGCGAGGGAGTTTTGGGTGGAATTCCAACAAGCCTGCCAGGAAGTCAATCCGGATTGCTGGACCTTTGGCGAAGTTGTCGCGCCGGCAGATGAGCAGATTAGCTTTGCCGGAAGCATGCACGGCACGCTCGACTTCCTGACCTGCCAGGCGGTCCGTGAAACCTTTGCCACCGGGAACTGGTCTTTGAGCCGCTTTGCCGGATACTTGGAAAACTATTGGGCAGACTATCCACGCGAGTTTTCGCGCCCGGCTTTTATTGACAATCATGATATGAATCGCTTTTTCTTCACCGCTCTAGGATCCGTTTCCGCCCAGGAAGCGGCATTGAGGCTGCTCTATCTGTTGCCGGGTGCGCCGATTGTGTATTACGGCAGCGAGCGGGAGCTTTCACAGCGGCAATCGATCCACTCCAACGACGCGCTTGGTTTTGATGAAGCTCGCAGGGCAAGCGATTGCGACGAACGGGATGAGCGCAACAGCGCGAAGGTGATCCGGGAAATGGCGGCTTTCCGGCGGGAGCACCTTTGGCTGAGTCGTGCTCGCTGGAATACTCTGGAGCTTGGGGAGCAGAAGGTTCTTTTTAAGGTGAGTGAAGGTGAAAACCACCTTTTGGTTGAGATTAGCAAAGACAAAAATTTATGGCGTGTTATCTCCAAGTAGCCTGTCTGGTGGATTATCATAAATAACAGGAGACTATGAAAATGGTCTCCTGTTGATATAGTTTTGCGAATTAAATCAAGGCTTAAGGGACATCGATGGTTACATAATCGAAATCGATAATAACGGGAATGCTATCGAACGAAGAAACGCCCACGCCAACCTGACCTTCTGGCAGGTTGTAGCTATTATCCTCAACGGTGCGTTCCAGCACGCCATTGACGTAGAGCTTGATCTCATTGCCCTCACAGCTCATTGCAAAGGTATTGCTTTTCAGCCCGGTATTGATATTTCGGGAGCCACCATTGTAGAGCCGTCGATAGCCTGTGTTCATTGCTTCGATGTATGCATAGATGTCATACAGACCATCATTTCCGATGTTGACCTCGTAAAAACCCGAGTCAGAATAGCGGCACACAAGAGTGACCATATTTTCGTTAGTGCCCCGGTTGGCTGCGGTCGCTTCGATGTAGACATCCTGGTAAATGTAGTCCTCATAAAACACGTAAGCGTATGTGTCGTAGTCTTCAATGGTGAAAGTCAGTTTTCCATCAGCGACGGAGATATCGGTTTTGTCTTCATTGCCCTGGAAGATCTCGAAGTACCAGTTATCTGGAACGTAATCGAATTCCTCAATGTAGTATGGCTCTGATTCAGCAACCGTCTCATTCGTGGGTACAGGTGGCTGGGTTGGAGCAACAGTGGGAGGGATGTTGGTGGGTGGAACATTGGTTGGTGGAATGGCAGTCGGAACAACATCAGTTGTGGCGCCAGGTTGAACAGCCTGCTCCGCCGGTGCAGAGGTGACCTGCATCACTTCTGGTGTAGCAGTGCCGTCCTTCGTATCGCCCAGGTCAAATGAGAACTCGCAGGACAAAGTTGATAATACGAGGGCTATCAGGATTGCGGACAAAGTCTTGATCGTTTTAGGGCGCATGTGATCCTCCAAGGATAAATTGAGTGGGAAATCGATGCGGTAATGTTAGCATATTTTACAAGGCTGTCAAATAAAAAATGGGGAGGGTGTTGAATAACATTATGAAACGATCATTTATTGGAGGTAGGGGCGAAGCATGTTGTTTAGACAAGTATGATTGTTTACACATTATACAGGGTGATTGTTTACATATTCCAGGGCAGACACGGGGGTCTGCCCCTACAAAGCTGCCCCCTCCTTAACCCCTGGAGGTAGGGGTAACCCCCTGTGGTTACCCGCTCTCATGGCATATATGCGCTTGCTATTATGATCCAGAAGATTCTATGTGATTGACAAAAGTGTAAACAATCATCCTACACAAATTGTAAACCATCATTGTCCTAACAGCATGTGTCGCCCATACTACGAATCAATTGTAATTATTTTATTTCAATAGATAGAATGAGGAGAATGAAGATGAAATCTTCTTTGATTTTCTATTAATAAACACCCTCAAATGGGAGGATTTTAGAGGCAATTTGTGGTGGCTGATCAACTCTAATATGTCCAATGATTTGTCTGGTGATATGAGCTTGTGACAGGTAAACTTAATTGTGATCATTATGTTTGAAAGGAGGTTCCAATGACCGACCAAAATCAATTTCCGAATGAAAATCCTGCAGGTTTCGACGCTGACCCTACGGGAGACTACCAGGAATACACTGGTCCAACTAAAGCCGACGAAACGAAAAAAAACGAGTCTGATAAAGACTCAAGGTTTGGCGCGGAGATCCTGACAATCCTCGAAAGTTTCGGTGAGGATATCAAACGCTTGAGTAAAAGCGTGACTGAATACATTGATAAAGAATCGCTTGGTAAAGCCGCAGAAAATGTCAGAGACGCGCTGAGCGATGCCGGTGAAGGCCTCAAACGCACCACCCAAAACCTGGGAGAAAAGCTGGAAGAAGAACGCGTCCGGCGTGCCGTCAGGGATCTGAAAGAATACGCCAAGCGGACAGGAAAATCCATCCAGGATCTATTGAAAGAGGAGCCATCTACGCCAGGAGAAGACTTGGAAAAGGAGGTGGCAAAAGCCGCTGATGACCTGGAAGAATCGCTGGAGCATGAAGCAGGCGACTCGGCAGATTACGACATAAATTTTGAGAACACGTTTGGTGGATAACTCAGCTGAAAACAGAAGACTCCTCTCAGAGGAGTCTTCTACTTATAGAACTGCAGTATGCAGTTGTAACGTTTGATGGGTAAAATCATCTGTCCGTTCACATATTCGACATAATTCAGGACAATCTCTTCAAGCCGTTGGCGGTGATGTTCATCCAGGTGCAATTGTTTCATCACGTAGGCAACGGCTTCTGCTTTTGAGTCCACTGGCTGTCCAAAGTCATGGAAAATCTCATTGCATGTAACTGTGAATCCAGCCTGTTCCAGTCTGCCGCGGACATAGCAGCTTTCAACGCAAGATTCATCCTGCTCCGTTAAACCAAATTCCCTGCCAAAAGCCTCATGGAATCCTTCACGGGGGTGCTTACCTTGGTGGACCACCAAACCGCAGCGGCGGGTCTTGCGCAGAAGTGTCTCAATTTCAAGGCTGGTAAAGCCGAAGCGGTGATGATAAAAAGCAACCGCCACATCCCAGTCATCGGTATTGATGGACGGCCAGCGGGCATGAACAACCTCGATATTCTCCAGCCCCAACCTGTGCAGATCTTCCTTCAGCACCTTGAGCGCATTTTCATCCTTATCAACGGCAATCACTCTTTGGCTAATTGTCGCGAGATAACGGCTGACGATGCCAATGCCGCAACCGATATCTGCCACGACGTCGGTTGGGCGGATCATCTCGTGCAAGGCAGATCCGTAGGGTACCTCGGGGTAATTCCAGAAGGAAGTCGCTTTTTTATAGTAATCGGCTGAGGTTAGGGGCGCTTCCGCCATTAGTGCTCCACCCGTACCAATTTCTTGATCATCATTTTCTTGATATGGCTTATTCCGCCGGAAAGCGATAGGATCTTGAATAACTCAACCTTTTGCGCCGCATCCCACCACGAGCCCGCCAGCGCGGTGACACCGGTGCCCTTGAAAACTTCTGTGAACATCGGCGTGGAAGCTCCCACCAGCACAATTTCCCGGGAATTCTGGCAAAGTTCAAGCAGGTGATCAAGGGTGCTGTTGATCAGGGTGGTGCCGCTGATGATCATCAGATCGCATTGCGGCAGAATCTCTGACTGCCGCGATACGTCCATTACCTGCTTAGCGCCATCTCCGCCGCTGACTGTCAGTCCCTTGTCAAAAATGTAGATTTGGGCGTTTTGCCGGGCAATTGGTTCGGCGATGCCCGGGATATAACCGATCATCCCAACTTTGTCTGTCGGGTGCACCTTCAAACCAAATGGGGTAGGGGTAACAGGCTCATCTGGCAGGTCCAGCGCGCGCGTTGCAGCGGTGATGGCTGCCATTCCAACGCCGCGCTGGGCGTCATCGCTTCCCTCCAGCACCAATCTGGCTACTTCAATGGCGGGCTGACCGATAATATGCTGGGCGAAACCAAATATGGAACAGCCTGATGGCAGGCGTTCGCGCAGGACATATGAAAGACCAATGTCCGTTCCATCCAGCTCAACCGCGGTGAGCGAGAGACCTAAAACAGCATCCGTTATGACTCGATCTTTCAGAAGCGGTTCAGCAGCCTGGAATACTTTTTCGATAAGCATAATTTCTCCTATAAACTGGGGGCGATGCTGACCATGCGGTCGACTCCCCCTACTTCAATCAAACGGAGCGGTACGCCATACATGGCACTAAGCAGCTCTTCTGTCAGAATATCCTGCCATGGACCAAAATGGAAAATCGACTGGTGGTCGATGATTGCAGTTTGGGCATCCAAGAGCAGCACCTGGTCGGGGTTGTGGGTGGTGAGCACAATGCCATACCCCTTGGCAGACAGGTCCTTGATAAGCCGCAAGACTTTGAGTTGATTGCCATAGTCTAAATGGGCTGTGGGTTCATCCATCAGGATCAGGCGTGCCTTTTGGGCAATGGCGCGCGCGATCGAAACTTGCTGCAGTTCGCCGGTGCTGATGCGCGTGTAAGGTTTTTCTGCCAGGTGGCTGATGCCCATCTGCTGCAGTGATTCTTCTGCGCGCTGATAATGCTCCGGACCTGGTTTTTCGAAGGTCCCCAGCCAGGGGGCATTGCCTGTGACAACATATTCAAGCACCGTGTAATCGAAAGATGGAAGTAGAGTCTGGGGCACATAGCCGATAATCCGCGCGACTTCGCGGGCAGACAGGTCTGCCATATCTTGCCCGTTGAGCAGCACACTGCCCTGCAACGGTTCACGCAGTCTTGCCAAGCAATTCAGCAGGGTGGTCTTGCCAATTCCGTTGGGACCAAGCAGACACACGATCTCACCCGGCTGCACTTCAAAGCTGATGTCTTTGAAAATCTGGCGGCTGCCATTGTATGAAAACCCAAGATCATTTACCTGCAAGAGAACATCCATGCTTACTCCAGTCGGGTCCTTTGTTTGTAGAGGAGCAGAGCGTAAAGGGGTGCTCCAACGAACCCGGTGAGGAT
>JAXGPH010000052.1:0-7136 GCA_040767065.1 Anaerolineaceae bacterium
TTGTTTAATGTACCTTTCCAACCAAGAGATTGTCATCAGCGGAATAAGAATACTTATCAATCACGCTGACCATCTCATGATGTTGTTTGTTCATGACGATTTTAGGGGAAATCACCACAAGCATGTGACAATTATCCTTGATAATGATGACTTTTTCAATGAGTCGGTCATTACATAGCTTCAATATTTTACTTTGTGTGGCCAATAACCTGAAATCATTGCCTATGCTATCACAATTTTGAGCCAAATGGCATATAATCAGAAAAAATGTGAGGGAAGAACATGTCCAGAACCCAACAAGCAATCCAGGAGTTTGAAAACACAGAAGTTGAAAAGATGCGCGCCTTTGACGCCTTCTTGCGGATCCCGTCAGTCTCCGCAGACCCGGAGATGAAACCCCACATGCAACAAGCCGCTGAATTCTTAAAGTCTTATTTTGAGAACCTCGGCATGGATGAGGTCAGAATTTATCCGACCGACTTACACCCCGTTGTTTTTGCCGAGAAGCGCTCAAGCCTGCCTGCTTCAAAAACCCTCCTGATCTATGGCCATTACGATGTGCAGCCACCAGATCCACTGGATTCCTGGATAACACCCGCGTTTGAGCCAACTATTCGGGGTGAGAACCTTTATGCCCGGGGATCTTCGGACATGAAAGGTCAAATCATGGCGACCGTCTTCGCGCTTGAGAGTGTCTTAAAGACTGGAGAACTTCCGCTCAACATAAAGTTCATTCTCGAAGGCGAAGAGGAGATCGGTTCCCCATCCCTGGACGAATTTATCCGTGATAATGCCGATTTACTGAAATGTGACATGATCCTTAACCCGGATGCGGGCATGATCGACAAGGATCATCCTACCATTGTCTTCGGTTTGCGCGGACTGGTCTACTTTGAAGTGCGCATCGATGGTCCGAAAATGGATCTGCATTCCGGACTATTTGGTGGAAATGTGGCCAACCCTGCCAACGTTCTTGCAAAGATCATCGCCCAACTGCATAACCCGGATGGATCTGTAGCAATTCCCGGATTCTATGACCGTGTGCGACCTCTAACTGATGAAGATCGTAAGAGAATTGCCATGAATCCAACCAGCGAAGCTGATTTTCTGGAAGTAACCGGCGCACCTGCATTAGCTGGCGAGCAAGGATATTCGATTCTTGAGCGCCAGGGGGCCAGACCAACTTTGGACGTGAACGGACTCTATGCTGGTTTCATCGGCGAAGGTGCAAAAACCATCATCCCTGCTTATGCCAAAGCTAAAATCTCCTGCCGGCTGGTTCCAGATCAGGACCCTACTGAAATCTACGAACTTGCAGAAAAGTATATTTGCTCACTCGTTCCTCCGACAGTAAAAGTCAGCTTTATCAAGCACTCAGGCGGACCCTCCTACCTGGCAGACGATGCTCCGGGATTGCCTAACCTGATCCAGGCTTTCAAGGAAACCTGGCAGAATGATGTGATCTTCAAGCGTGAAGGCGGAAGTATCCCCATCGCGACGGTCATGCAGGAAGTGTTGGGTGTGAAATCTATCCTCACCGGGCTTGGACTGCCCGATGACGGGATCCATTCCCCTAATGAGCATCTCCACCTGCCCACTTGGCGAAAAGGTATAAAAGCCTATATCCGGTTCCTGACCAGCTTCGGGGCATAAGCATGGCGGGCAATCAAAAAGAGTTGAGACTGCCTTCCTATGGCGGACAAGCTGTGATGGAAGGGGTCATGATGCGCGGCAAACAGCACGTTGCCATGGCTGTGCGTGCGCCGGATGGTCAGATCCTCACCTACGAGGAAAACCTTCCGGCTCTCTACCGCTCAAAATGGATGAGCATTCCATTTCTTAGAGGCGTTTTAGGTTTGTGGGATTCTTTGAACCTGGGAATGCGCTTCCTTACGAAGTCCTCCAACATGGTCAATGGGGAAGACGAACAAATTGAAGGCAAGGATCTCGTGCTTGCAATTTTGCTGTCCCTTGGGCTGGGTATTGGGCTTTTTTTCCTTCTACCAGCCCTGGTTACGGGGTGGTTGGACGGACCGCTCGGAATCGATCGCTGGGGAACACTTGGTACTTGGCTGAGCAATCTGCTGGAAGGTTTGATTCGTCTCACCCTCCTGGTAATTTACCTTGCGGTGGTTGGTAGAATGCCAGAAATTCGACGGGTTTTCTCCTATCATGGAGCGGAACACAAAACCATCAATGCTTTTGAAGCCGGCGCGGAACTGACCCCGAAAAAAGTGAGCGAATTCAGCCTTGTTCATCCGCGCTGTGGCACATCTTTTATGCTCACGTTGGTGCTGATCTCAATCCTGGTTTTCAGCCTGCTTGGTCCTTTACCCCTGCATTGGCGCTTGCTGTCACGCATCCTGCTGCTACCAGTGGTTTCAGGACTGGCTTATGAATATATCCGGTTCGCCGCCAATCATATGGACGATTCTGCATTGATGCGTGCACTCATAAAACCCAATCTCGCCTTGCAGAAGCTCACCACCCGCGAGCCATCTGAAGATATGCTCGAAGTATCCATAAAAGCCTTCAACCTGATGTACGAGGCAGAACAGAAAGGCTCAGAAGTCACGTCCACATGAAGCCCTGGCAGCAGACACTGGCTGGCTTTTTGCTCGGTTTGGTTGTGGTAGGCGCCATCCTCCTGGTGACTTCTCCTCAAAGAGGGCAACCATTGGTGCTCGTCACTCACACACCCAACCTGACGCCAGACCCTACCGTTACGCCCAAACTCATTCGTATCCACGTGACTGGTTTAGTCAACATGCCTGGTGTCTACACCCTACCAGAAACCGCGCGGTTGGAAGACGCAATCCAAGCCGCAGGTGGACTGCTGGAGGAAGCTGATCCCCAATCGCTCAATCTTGCCGCCGAGTTAATTGATGGTCAGAGGTTATATATTCCATCAGCACAGGATGTGACATTGACGAACGACGATAGAGGACTATCTCCATTGGTGAACATTAACACTGCTGGCTTTGCAGAACTGGACAGTCTACCAGGAATCGGGGAGGTAAAAGCACAGGCAATTCTTGATTACAGACAGAAAAACGGCCTTTTCACCGCACTGGAAGATTTGATGAAAGTGGAGGGTATCAATCAATCACTTTTCGAAAAGCTCGAGGGGTTCATCACTCTCGGTGAATGAAATAAGAGCCAGAGACAGGTATAATAAAACCATGAACTTAAAAGAACGCTTGCAAACAGACTTGGTTCAAGCCATGAAAACCCACGACGAAACCAAAAAATGGGTGATCAAAATGATCAAAGCAGCCATTCAGCTGGCAGAAGTTACCAAGGGCAAAGAACTTGACCAAGAAGAAATCATGGCGATCATTCAGAAAGAAATCAAAACCCGCCAGGAAGCCAAAGCTGACGCAGAGAAAGCTCATCGTGATGATCTGGTGGCGCAGGCCGACCAGGAAATTGCCTGCTTAAAGACCTACCTGCCAGCACAACTGAACACAGAAGAATTGAAAGAGCTGGTACGCAGCGTGATCGCAGAATGCAACGCTACCTCAATCAAAGATATGGGGGTTGTAATGAAGACTCTCCAACCCCTACTGGCAGGAAGAGCCAGCAATGCTGAAGCCAGCCAAGTGGTGCGGGAACTTTTGACAGGATAGTTGCATGGCAAGAAAGTCAACCTCAGACAAATTAAGCAAAACAAGTACCCATAAAGTGATCAACGGCATCATTCTGGTAATTGTATGCTTATTAGCCTTTGGTTGCCTTGTCTTGCCAGATATCCTGAGCGACCAAAACGAGGCAATTCGGATCGGCCAGGTTGCCCCACAAGAAATTACTGCTCCCTTTTCGATCACTTTTGAATCCAAGGTTTTGACGGATCAGGCTCGCAAAGAAGCAGCAGCAGGGGTGGAACCGGTTTTTCTTCCAGCAGATCCAAGCATTGCAAAAGCGCAGCTTGAAACCTTGAATAATGCTCTTTACTTCTTCACATCCGTACGCAACGACAAATTTTCGACCCGGCAGCAAAAAATCAACGACATGCGTTCAGTTGACAAGCTTACGCTTAAGGACGAGGCTTACGAAGCCATTTTGGATCTCACGGACGAAGATTGGCAAGCCATCAGCGCGGAAGCAAATCGGGTGCTCGAATTGGTTTTGCGCGACAGCATTCGCAACGACCAGGTCGGTCGTGCACGCAGCAATCTACCAGCTGTTATCGATTTTGGATTCAAAAGCGATCAAACCCAGTTGATTACCATGATCGTCTCTCCCCTGATCGTCCCGACCAGTTTGTTCAGCGAAGAACAGACCCAGCAAGCCAGGGAAGTGGCCAGAAATAGTGTAGAACCGATCACCAGGCAGATTATGGCCGGTGAGGTCCTGGTGCGCCGGGGTCAAATTATTGGGGAAGCTGAGCTGGAAGCCCTGAATGTCTTCGGATTGGGTGAACCAGAGAACCGCAGCGATCTGTTAATCACCAGCGGAATCCTGGTCGCGATCTGCGGATTGATCTGTGCGATGTACTACAATCGTCAGCGAAAGATTACAATTCTGACAGAAACCAGGACGATCATCCTGGTGGCTGCCTTCTTCCTGGTGTTTCTCGGACTGGCGCGTTTCCTGGTTATGAACCGCACAGTTATTCCCTGGCTCTTTCCAATCGCTGCCTTTGGTTTGACAATCGCTATCGTTTTGCAGCTTGAGACTGGCATGCTTTTGAGCTTGTTATTGGCTGTTCTGACTGTCTTTGGTCATCCGCGAGACATGGAACTGGCTCTTTTTTACATCCTGCCGACCTTTGCTGGTATCTTCGTGATCGGGCGAGCAAGAAGGATCAGCTCTTTTCTGGGTGCTGGCGCAGTAGTGAGCTTGGTTGGCACGGCTATTGTACTCATTTTCCGCCTCGGTGATACCTCCACGGATTTGTGGGGGTTAATTTCGCTCACAGCCTCAGCATTGCTAAATGGGCTTGCAGCTGGCACCCTGACAATTCTGCTGGAATATATTTTCTCTTTTGTCCTGGATATCCCCACTGCTCTGCAATTAATGGATATTTCCAGACCCGATCACCCTTTGATGCAGCATGTGCTTCAAACCATGCCTGGGTCTTACCAACACAGCCTGCAGGTTTCAAACCTGGCAGAACAGGCTGCTGAAGCCATCGGAGCGGACAGGCTTCTTGTCAGGGTTGGTGCACTCTACCACGACGTTGGAAAATCCGAGAACCCGGGTTTTTTCATCGAAAATCAAGTGCGCGGCAGTGTGGATCCCCACGATGATATCCCCCCGGAAGTTGCTGCTGCGACCATCATCAAGCACGTCACTGATGGGGTCGCCCTTGCCAAACGCTATCGCCTGCCATCCAGAGTGATTGACTTCATCCGGGAACACCATGGTACCTTGATGACGCGTTACCAGTATGGAAAAGCCCTGGCGAAAGCTGAAAATCCCGATGATGTCGATCCAACATTGTTTCGGTACCCTGGTCCAGCTCCCCGCTCAAAAGAGACTGCCATCCTGATGCTCGCTGATGGCACCGAAGCCAGGTCTCGTGCTGAGAATGCCAGAACAGACGAAGAAATTATAGAAGTTATCAATTCGGTTATAAACACCTGCAAGGACGCTGGTCAACTTGACAATACCGACCTGACACTCAAAGACCTGAGCACCATTCGAGAATCGTTCTTCCATACACTTCAGCGTTCCTACCATCCTCGCATTAAATATCCTGAAACCCGGCGCGGAATGACTGAACCGGTTCACATAACAAGTCAGACACAAACCCCTGTTGAGAAATAGCATGCTCACTATAAAATCACGCCAGGCAATCCGAAAAGAATTAGATATAAAACGATTACAAAGAGCCTGTTCAACCGCCTGCAATCTGCTCGGGTTTGACGCCCAACCAGAAATCACGCTCCAGCTCACTGATGATCGGACCATTCGGGAATTCAACCGTCAATATCGTGGCATTGACGAAGCCACGGATGTACTTTCCTTCGAAAATGCTTTCATTGATCCTGAAAGCGGCGAAACATATCTTGGTGACATCCTGATCTCATATGAAACAGCAAGAAGACAGGCAGATGCACGCGGATTGGATATGATGGCGGAGATTGAAATGTTGCTGGTACATGGCATATTGCACCTGGCTGGTATGGATCATGCTTCGCGCGCTGAATGGGAAGAGATGTCTGCTCTGCAGGATGCCATCCTTAAAGAGCTGAACAATCCGATTCGTAAAAGTATTCATGAACCCGTTTAGCTCTTGCGTTTTTGTTTGTAAAATCCCATTTTTCTTACCCACCTAACAGGTTTTTTTATCATCGATCAGGCTGGAAGCAATTTGTCTGGTACAATCCATCCAGGCGATCGCACAGATCATATTTTCGTGCGATTCTATTTAACTTGCCAAATAAAAAGGAGACCTTAGGAGTATATATGCATAAAGATTTCTTGGACATCATCGATTACACCCCCGAAGAGCTGCTCGCATTGCTCGATTTAGCCCTTGAGCTGAAGAAAGAGTACCAAGCAGGTGGCAATCAGCCTACCCTGAAAGGTAAAGTGTTGGCAATGATTTTTCAGAAGCCTTCACTGCGTACACGCGTCAGTTTTGACATGGGCATGCGCCATCTCGGCGGAGACGCGCTGTATCTCTCCCCAAATGAGATCGGCTTGGGCAAACGCGAATCCATTGCCGACATCGCCAGGGTGCTCTCAGGCATGGTGCACGGTATCATGGCTCGCGTCTTTGAGCACCAACACGTACTCGAGCTGGCGAAATGGGCATCCATTCCGGTTATCAATGGTCTGAGTGATTACAGTCATCCCTGCCAGGCCATGGCAGATATCATGACCGTTTATGAAGAATTTGGCAAAATCAAGGGCGTCAATATCACCTATGTGGGTGATGGCAACAACGTGGCTGTTTCACTGATGCAGATTGCTGCCAAATTGGGCGCCAATTTCACGATCGCAAATCCTGTAGATTACGATATGCCGGCAAAAGCAATCGAAACTGTCAAACCGATTGCGACTGCCAGCGGAAGCAAACTGACCTTCCTGCGCGATCCTCACGAAGCGGTTCATGGTGCCCAAGTGATCTATACCGACACCTGGACCAGCATGGGTCAGGAAGAAGAAAGCGCCAAACGTGAATT
>JAXGPH010000053.1:0-7017 GCA_040767065.1 Anaerolineaceae bacterium
GTCATCCGAACTATACAAACCATTACCGTAGGTGCAGCTAAAAACCCTTTTTTGCTGCCTGCCAAAGGGGTCAAGATAGACTCTGTATACCTCAACGTCCATCGGCAACCCATAATCACTACTCATCCAGGAAGCTCCCCCATTCCAGGTGCGATAAACGCCATCTCCATGCCAAACGCCGCCATAAACCAGCCCGGTGTAGGCACTATCGATCGCAAAAGATCTCGCCGAGAGGTCAGCCACGCCCACATTGTTCGGGCTGAAAGTCACGCCACCGTCAACGCTCTTGTAAAAACCGTGTTCGTGCGCCGTCAAATAGATGATATTGGAGTTGTTTGGGTCGATATCCACATCATAAAAATAGTCCGGCTTTGAAAAGCTGTTGCCAGTCAGCAGGATCGTCCAGTTAAGCCCGCCGTCCATACTCCTGGCGAGATACCCAACCAGAACGCCGTTGATCCTCGAGACGACAAATATCCGCTGGGGATTGCTTGGATCGATTTCGATGTCGTAAATGATGTGGTTGTTGAGCACACCACCGTTGGATGCCTGCCAGCTTTCTCCGGCATTGGTTGATTTGTATATTCCCCCACTGTAGGTTCCCGCAAAAACTATGTTTGAGTTGGTTGGGTGCGTTGCCAGGGATTGGATCATTAAATTGCCCAATCCCAGGCTTTTTCGGTACCAGGTTGCGCCCTGGTCAAAAGTTTTATAAACACCACTGCCATAATGCCCGGCATAGATATTGTCATTCTGACCCGGATCAATGGCGAAAGAGGTGAAAGTCCCTCCCACCGGACCCACCGGCATCGGCGCTGCTTTACTTACAAGCGGAAAGTAGTAAGTGAAATTCTCCGTTGGGATTGACTGGCTAAAAACAGTGCTGGTACTTAGAGTGATTGCTAT
Organism: Anaerolineaceae bacterium; assembly: GCA_040767065.1. GTDB lineage: Bacteria > Chloroflexota > Anaerolineae > Anaerolineales > Anaerolineaceae > Mesolinea. Next base: position 907 of record JAXGPH010000053.1, read on the forward strand.
CAGACTGATCAGAAATGCAAAAAAAATCAGCCCAAAGACACTGAATCGCAGAGAATTAATGCCCCGCAAGTAATTTCGCATATTTCCTCGCGGTTTACACTTGCAACTACTGTACCAGAGAGGAAACTGCTATTTCAGTTGAGAACCTTCCTGAAAGCGTCCAGGGTGATATCAACAGCCTTATCAGGGATGTCGTGATGGGTCACCATGCGATATTCCCCGGGACCCGAATCCATCAACAAAACGCCTTCCTGCTTCATCGCTTCCAAAAATTCTTGCATTGAAAGCGTCACGCTGTCATCCAGCGTAAAGAAAACCATGTTGGTTTGCGGTGAGTTCTTGGTCAAGTGGACTTTTTCAATGCCTCGCAGCCCCTCCGCCAATAAAGCCGCGCGTCGATGGTCTTCTGCCAGCCTATCCACCATCTCATCCAGCGCCACAATCCCTGCCGCCGCGATAATGCCCGCCTGGCGCATTCCACCGCCAAGCAATTTGCGCAACCGCCGCGCCTTGCTGATAAAGGCGGCATCGCCGCATAGTACCGACCCCACCGGGGCACATAAACCCTTACTCAGGCAAAAGGTGATTGAATCTGCTGGTTCTGCCAATCTGCTGGCGGGTAAACCCAACGCTACCGCAGCATTGAAAATCCGCGCTCCGTCCAAGTGCAGAAGCAGACCGTGCTTACGGGCAAAGGCAGCCACACTTTCGGTGTACTCAAAGCTTAGCGGCACCCCGCCACAAGCATTTTGAGTGTTCTCAAGAATAACCAACCGCGAAATTGGCTCGTGTATATCCTCTGGATTGCGCAGAGCGTTCTCCAGGTCGTTTAAAGCAATTGTTCCATCTGGCTGGTTGGGAATTGTATGGATCACCACACCGCCCAGGGCGGAGACACCACCGGCTTCATGCAGGAACGTGTGCCCTTGGGTGCCCATGATAGCCTCTTCGCCCCGTGCACAGCGTGCCAGCACCGCCAGCAGATTGCCCATCGTGCCCGAAGTCACGAACAACCCACACTCCTTGCCAAGCATCCTGGCTGCTTTTTGTTCTAACGCGTTGACGGTTGGATCTTCCCCATAAACGTCATCCCCCACTTCAGCTCTTGCCATTGCCTGCCGCATTTTTTCAGTCGGATGTGTTGTGGTATCAGAGCGAAAATCAAAAGTTTGCATGATTTACTCCTTTTCGAGAGTGGTTAGTATTTCTTTAAGGTCTGCTGGCAGTGAGGCTGTGAATTCCGTTGGCTCTTCCTTACCTGGCAGTTGGATGGTCAGTTTGTGGGCATGCAGGAAAAATCTTGGAATATCGAGCGACTTCTTTCGACGGCCGTAGATTCTATCTCCCGCTACAGGGCAGCCGAGAAAAGCCAGGTGCACGCGAATTTGGTGGGTTCTGCCTGTGAGGGTCTGCACTTCAAGCAGAGTGTGTTTACGGTACTGTTCAAGCGTATGATATTCTGTGATAGCTGTTTTACCCTTGTCTCCATAAGCGACCGCCATCCGCTGCCGGTTTTTTTCATCTCTTCCGATTGCGGCTTCAATTCTGCCACTCGGAGTAGGCGGTTGACCATCCACCAGTGTCAGGTAGATCTTTTTCGTTTTTCGCGATTTGAATTGCCGTACCAACCAGGTATAAGCTGCTTCGTTGCGTGCCAAAATCAGAACTCCGGATGTGTCCTTGTCCAACCGATGGACAATGCCAGGGCGTTCTGCTTCGCCCACCGATGCGATCTCCGGCCAACGGTGCAGGATTGCGTTCACCAATGTATCCTGAGCATTGCCAGGCCCGGGATGCACCACCATGCCGGCAGGTTTATTCACAACGATTACGTTTTCGTCAACGTAGATCACATCGATCGCGATGGGTTGCTGCACTATCGTGTCTGCTTCGTGGAACGGAAGGGAATAGCAGACAGTACTCCCCCGTTCAAGCTTGAAAGCGGCTTTTTTTTGGACTTCCCCGTTTACGCAGACCTCCCCATTTACAATCAGTTGCTGGAATTGCACACGCGAAAACTCCGGCTCAGACTGCGCCAAGAATTTATCGAGCCGCATGGCACCTTCTTCTTCGTAACGTAATTCTTTATGCATCTCCGCCGGGTTTCGTTTCCGGATCCGTTTTGGATCCATTTTTCTCTTTAATGAGCATGTCCAGCAGCATCAGACCCACCCCAATCGTAACGCAAGAGTCAGCGACATTAAAAATCGGATATCTGCCGACTGCGATGAAATCTGTCACGAATCCCAGCGAGAACTGGTCAATCAAATTACCAACAGCCCCGCCAAGCATCAGGCTCAAGGCTACCTTCATCAGCGTGTCCTTTATTTCTGCCTTTTGATAGAAAACGATGATGAATATAGCAATTGCGATTCTCACAACCGTTAAAACCGGACCCGCATTCTGCAAAGTCCCGAATGCCGCACCGCGGTTTTGCCAGTATAGGAAACGAAAAAAATCTCCGATTGCAGGGATCGGCGCCCAGGCTTCGCCTAAGGCAAGGTTTTGCCTTATCAGTGCTTTCGTCAGCTGATCCGCCATGATCACCGCTGCAGCGATCAGAAACAAAAACCCATTATGTTTAAGGAATTTTTTCACTCGCTTACTCCTTGAACGGCTTGCAACGCAAAGTGTAATTCTTCTCCATCAAATGCGTCTTCTGCCGGGGTCAATCCGTGCGGCAAGGTTTCGTCCAGAACAGCCACCGCTAACGTTTCCGCAGCAATGTAAGCCTCGTTTTGTTTAACCGCTTCACTCAGAGCAGCAGTTGCCTGGTAGTAAATCCTGATCCTGTCAGCGATGTCAAAGCCCAGACTCTTGCGCTGATCTTGTACCCGCCGTACAAACTCGCGCGCCAGACCTTCATAGAACAATTCCTGGCTGATCGTCGTGACCAATGCCGCCAGGTAAGGACCTTCCCTCGCAACGGAAAAGCCTTCTTTGGCTGCGGCATGTACCTCGACTTCTTCTGGCAATATCTCGTAGTATTTCTCATCAACGTTGATCACCAGGTTCAAGCCAGCCAATAACCTCTCGGCGCTTTCCTTTGCGGGTAAATCAAGGATCGCCTGCCGCACCTTTGGAGACAGCCCCTTATATTTCTGACCCAGTTGCCTGGGCAATGGATTTAGACTGTAATCAATAGCTTCCTCGCTTCCTCCCAATACCCTCACCCGTTTGACGTTTAATTCATCTTCGAGGATCTCTCTAAATTGGTCCACCACATCCAACTCGTTTGCGCTGCCAACGGCAAAAGCGACTTCTGAAAGCGGCTGACGCACCTTGATGTTCGATTTGTTGCGCGCGGCATGCCCAAGTGAAGCTAGCTTCATCACCACTGCCATCTGGTGGTTGAGGGTTTCATCGATCAGGCTCAGATCAGGTTTTGGCCAATCAGCCAGGTGCACAGAGATCGGAGCCTGGTCATCAAATGAACACACCAGGTTTTGGTAAAGAGTCTCTGACAGGAAGGGCATGGAGGGTGCCAGTAATTTGGACACTGTCACCAAAGCCCGATACAGCGTCTCGTAGGCAGCAGCTTTATCTGCATCCGACTCACTCTTCCAGAAACGCCTTCTCGAGCGGCGCAAGTACCAATTGGAGAGATTGTCCACAAAGGTTTCAATCGGACGGGTAGCTCCAATCACGTCATAGGTTTCATAAGCTTTGGTTACATCCCTTACCAAGGTTTCCAACGATGAGAGCAGCCATCGGTCCAGATCTGAGAATTGGGGGAGAATAGAAGAGTCAGGCGTCCAGTTATCCAGGTTGGCATAGGTCACAAAGAACGAATAGGTATTCCACAGTGTCAGCATGAAGCTGCGTACCACTTCCCCTACCAGTTCCGTGCTAAATCGACGCTCGTTGCCCGGGGGACTGGAGGTATAAAGATACCAGCGCATTGCGTCGGCACCGTAGGCATCGATCACTTCCCACGGGTCAACCACGTTGCCTTTGTGCTTGGACATCTTCTGACCTTCTCCATCCAGGATTAATCCCAGGCAGATGACATTCTCGTAACTCAGGCTGTCAAAGACCAGCGTGCTGATCGCCAGCAGCGAATAGAACCAACCGCGGGTTTGGTCGACCGCCTCGCAGATGAAATCTGCAGGGAATTGCTGTTTAAATTCATCCACGTTCTCAAAAGGATAATGCCACTGCGCAACAGGCATCGAGCCTGAATCAAACCAGACGTCAATCAACTCGCTTACGCGGGTCATCCTGCCATTCTTGCATTTGGGGCAGCTGAAGTGCACCTGATCCACGTACGGACGGTGCAGTTCCAATTCGCTTTGATCTTGCCCAGTCAGTTCGCTTAATTCCGCCACGGAGCCAACGCAGTGCTGATGCCCGCAGCTTTCGCAGACCCAGACTGGCAGCGGCGTACCCCAGTAGCGGTCCCGCCCCAAAGCCCAGTCCACATTGTTTTCCAGCCAGTCGCCAAAACGGCCTTCCTTGATGTGCTCTGGCACCCAGTTAATCTGCTGGTTCAGTTCAACCATGCGGTCCTTGACTTTGCTGGTGCGTATAAACCAGGTGGAGCGTGCCATATATAAAAGCGGGGTGTCGCAGCGCCAGCAGAAGGGGTAACTGTGGGTCAGTGTGCCGCGGTTGAATAATAACCCTCGCTTTTCCAGATCTTCCATGATCAACGGATCAGCATCTTTAACGAACATGCCAGCCCAAGGCGAAATCGCTGGTTTGAATTTGCCATCGTCATCGATTGTCAGCAAAACAGGCAAATTGTACACTTTGGAAACCTGCATATCATCAATGCCAAATGCTGGCGCGATATGCACAAGCCCGGTTCCATCACTCGTGCTGACATAATCGGCATTAACTACGTAGTGAGCTGGCTTATCTGGCAGCATAAAGGAGTAGAGAGGCGCATATTTCATGCCATTAAGCGCTTTTCCCTTCATGTTCTTAAGCACTTCCACTTTTTTATCCCCGAAGACCAGCGGGATCAATTCCTTCGCCAGGATCAGACGTTCATCAGTCCCACCTTCAACTTTGACCATGACGTAATCCACCTCAGGGTGCGCAGCAACTGCAACATTGCCGGGCAACGTCCATGGCGTGGTAGTCCAAACCAATAGATAGGTGTTCGGTTCATCCACCAGCGGTAGCCGTACCGTGATGCTTGGGTCAACCGTGTCGGCGTACCCCTGCGCAACTTCGTGGTTCGAAAGCGGTGTGCCGCAGCGCGGGCAGTACGGAACCACCTTGTAGTCTTCGTATAACAGCCCTTTATCCCAGATCTGGCGTAATAACCACCAAACCGATTCAATGTACGAATTCGTGTAAGTCACGTAAGCCCGGCTCAGATCCACCCAATAGGCAATCCGTTCGGTCATTTTCTCCCAGTCCTTTATACACGAGAAGGCTGATTCGCGGCAGAGGGCATTAAATTTCTCAATGCCGTATTCCTCGATTTGGCTTTTTTCGCTGAAGCCCAGTTTCTTTTCAACTTCGATTTCGACCGGAAGTCCATGAGTGTCCCAGCCACCCCGCCGATCGACGAAGTAACCTTGCATCGTGCGGAACCTCGGGAACATGTCTTTAAAAGCCCGCGCCAGGACGTGGTGTACTCCAGGTTTACCGTTGGCGGTAGGGGGACCTTCAAATATCACAAATGGCTCGCGGTCTTTGCGCTCATCGGATGATTTCTTAAAAATTTCATGCGCTCGCCAAAAACGCAGGCGTGCTTCTTCCTCCTGTTGGATATTCAATCGCGATGAAACTGGTTTGAACATAATTGCTCCTCTTGCAGCTGGTCTTTGCCAGCTTGTAAATAAAAAAGCCCGTCCCACCACAGGGACGAGCCAAAACTCGCGGTACCACCCCGCTTCTCAGCTGTGCTGAGCGCTTATCGCACGTTGTTTAGTGAACATGCACCCTCTGTAACGGAAGGGCAATCCGGCTTGCTTACTATCGTTAAACGTGTTCAGCTCGCGGCTCTGGAAGGATTTTCCTGCAAGGGGTTCTGCCCGGCTTCCACCATCCCGGTTCGCTATCAGCCTGCCTGCAGTACTCGTTTCCGTCACTGCCGATCAAAAAATAATTATCTCATAGCTGTAAAAGCTTGTCAAACTTAGCGGCAAATAAAAA
>JAXGPH010000054.1:0-6006 GCA_040767065.1 Anaerolineaceae bacterium
ATTTCAATTTTGAGTTCGCCCTGGCCCTGGCATGCTTCGCAGCGCCCGCCCTTGACGTTGAAAGAGAAGCGCCCCTTGCCGTAACCGCGGATTTTAGCGTCCGGCAGCCCGGCAAAGAGGTCGCGTATATCGTCGAACATGCCGGTGTAGGTGGCGGGGTTCGAGCGCGGGGTGCGCCCGATCGGGGTCTGGTCAATGTTGATCACCTTATCCAGCAGCTGGACGCCTTCGATGCGTTCATGCGCGCCGGGTTGGGTGTGGGCGTTCATGAGCTGTCGCGCAAGCGTATTGTAGAGCACATCCACCAGCAAGGTGGATTTCCCCGAGCCGGAGACGCCGGTGATGCACACAAATCTACCCAGCGGGATGTTCACACTCAGATTCTTCAGGTTGTTTTCGGTGGCGCCGACCACGCGCAGGGACTGTCCGTTCCCGGGGCGGCGCTGCTCGGGGACGGGTACCTTCAGCCGACCGGAGAGATAGGCGCCGGTCAGGCTTTCCGGTGCCGCCATGATGTCCTCCGGGGTGCCTTCGGCCACAATCTCGCCGCCGTGCTCGCCAGCTCCGGGGCCCAGGTCAATCACCCAATCGGCGCTGCGGATGGTTTCATCATCGTGCTCCACCACCAAAACGGTGTTGCCCATGTCGCGCAAGCCTTCCAGCGTGTCCAGCAGGCGGCGGTTATCGCGCGGATGCAAGCCAATTGAGGGCTCATCCAGCACGTAAAGCACGCCCATGAGCTTGGAGCCGACCTGGGTTGCCAGGCGGATGCGTTGGGCTTCGCCGCCGGAAAGAGTGCTGGCGCTGCGCTCGAGCGTCAGATAGTCCAGGCCGACATCCACCAAAAACCCGAGGCGCGCGCTGATCTCGCGCAGGATGCGTTCTGCGATGGCTTTCTGGCGGGAGCTGAGCGGGGACTCCTTCGTGGAAGCCAGTCCTTCCACCCAGGCGAGGGTGCGGTTGACCGGCCAGCTGGTGACATCGATGATATTCGCGTCCTGCACCAACACGGCCAGGGCTTCCTTCCGCAGGCGCTTTCCTTCGCAGGTCGGGCACTGCTTCACGCCCATAAACTCGGAGATGCGCATGCGGATGTAATCCGACTGTGTCTCCCGGTAACGCCGTTCAAGGTTGCCGATGACGCCTTCAAACGAGGTGCTGAAGGCTGACTTCCGCCCGTTTCTGCCGACAAATTCCACGCGGATTTCCTGCCCGTTTGTGCCGTAAAGGATCATGTGCAGGTCGTTTTCGGAAAGCTCGCTGACAGGAGCGTCCAGGCTGAATTGGTTTTCTTTGGCGATTGCTTCGATCATCTGCCAGTAATAGCCGCCCTCTTCGCGCGGGCCGGACCATTCCAGCGCGGCGATCGCGCCCTCACGCAATGAGAGGCTCTTATCCGGGATGAGCAGGTCGGGGTCAATTTCTTCGCGGCTGCCGAGTCCCTGACAGGTAGGGCAGGCGCCGTGCGGGGTGTTGAACGAGAAAGTGCGCGGTTCAATCTCAATCAAGATGGAGCCGTGTTCCGGGCAGGCCAGGTTTTCCGAGAACTGGGTGTCCTCGGGCGGTTCCGTGCTCAGGTTCTGGATGGTCACGTAGCCTTCGCCGAAGCGTAAAGCCGTCTCGATCGAGTCGGTCAGACGGGAGCGCATGGCCAGGTCGTCCTCCTCAGTTTCGGGCTTGCTGATGACCAGGCGATCCACTACCGCTTCAATGGTGTGCTTTTTATAGCGGTCAAGCTGGATTTTGTCGTCGAGTGAAAAAACTTCACCGTCCACGCGCGCGCGCACAAAGCCGGATTTGCTGATTTCCTCCAGCACGGCCTGGTAGGTGCCTTTGCGTTCACGCACCACCGGCGCCAGGATCAGCAGACGGCTGCCCTCCGGCATGCCGAGGATGGTCTCCACAATTTCCTGAGCGGACTGGCGCTGCACCGCGCGGCCGCACACCGGGCAGTGGGGAATGCCAACGCGCGCGAACAAGAGGCGCAGGTAGTCATAAATTTCCGTGACCGTGCCGACTGTGGAGCGGGGATTGTGCGAGGTGCCCTTCTGGTCGATGGAAACCGCGGGGGAGAGCCCTTCGATCGCGTCGACGTCCGGTTTGTCCATTTGCCCGAGGAACTGGCGGGCGTAGGCGGAAAGCGATTCCACGTAGCGGCGCTGGCCTTCCGCGAAAATGGTGTCAAACGCCAGCGAGGACTTGCCGGAGCCGGACAAGCCGGTCAGGACGACCAATTTATCGCGCGGGATTTCCACGCTGATGTTTTTTAGGTTATGTTCACGCGCGCCGATGACGCGCAGGTTATCTGAGGGCATAGGTTCACACTCCGGCCGATAATTATACCATTTGTTCTATATTGAGCCGCAATTGTTAAGTATACCCTTTTAGGGATGGGGAAAGAAAATTTGGATCTTCAAACTTACCCTGCGGACTACGTCTCGGAGGAGAGGGCTGAAAGAGGCTTTATCAAACGGCAGCTTGAAAACCGCAAGCTGCCCTACACATAAAGAAGCTTCCCGAAGGGCTGCTTGCGTGCCGAAGGCAAAGCTGGCGAGCGCAGCTAGAATGATGAGGGTCTGTTATTCTTTATCCGCGCTACAGAATTATTATCTCAGTGATAGAAATTGTGAGAACTAGCATATCCTTTGAAAAACAAGATCCTTCGCTGGCGTTCAGACCTGCTATTAGAAGTCAAGGGGAAAATATGGAAGTTAATGGGTTACATAAGGTCTTTGCTCTTTCATGATGACATAAATGTTGCCAAGGAGCTTGTGGCAAACTGCCCCCATGGCAACGCCATGTTCCTTCCCTTCAGCCCGTTTCTTATCATAGTACTGCTTCATTTCAGGGTTATGTAATAAAGAGGCAATAGCAGCCTGCCACAGGGCATACCGCAGGTAATGGGAACCGCGTTTGCTCATGTGCATTTTATCGCCCTCAAACTGGCCTGTTTTGAAGACGGACGCATCAATTCCAGCATAGGCCACCAGTTGTTGAGGAGCAGGAAAACGGTTAATGTCGCCAATTTCGGCTAGGAGCATGGCGCCAGTGACCTTTCCAATGCCTGGGATTGTAGTGATGTGGTGAGGGATCGTGTTAACAAGCTCTTCTACTTTGGTCTCCACCTGGGAGCATTGTTCCTCCAATAACTCGATGAGTTGCAACATGCATCGAATTTCAATATGGATTGCATCAGTTAGAAAGGAAACGCCCACGGATTGGCTGGCTTTCAGTTGAATCTCTCTGGCTTTTTCAGTACCCAACCGGCGGTGGCTGGCAGTCAGTAATATCTGCTCCAATTCAGTCAAGTCAAAGGCAGCAAATTCATCTGCTGTGACTGCTTTGTGTAATAGTTGCCGTGAGCTGGCCAGAAAAACACTCGAAAAGAGCTGCTCGTATTCGGGAAATACCCGATCGAGGATTGAGATGATCTTGCGCTTACAATCACCGATTTGCTGCACCAGACGGAAGCGAAATCGGGTAAGTTCTTTGAGCTGCAGGATCACTGGCAAATCAACTGAGGTCTTGCCAGGCTTCGCAAATCGCAAAAATTCACTGATCGCCACCGAATCCAGCCGATCTGTTTTCCGCTTGCGAATATCCATCCTTCGAAAGGCCTTGACTTGAAGGGGATTGATTACCGACAACGAATAATCCAAATGGCAAAGGTAATCATACAAGGCTAGCCAATAATGCCCGGTAGCCTCCAGTCCAACTTGGATCTCCCCCTGGTATGGCTGTAACAAGTTAATTAGCTTCTCAAATCCAATACGATCGTTGCTGATGGGCACACCTTGGTTCACCACTTTTCCAGTGTCATCAATTACCGAAACGACATGACCCATTTTAGCTACATCAATACCACAGTAATACATATTAGTCTCCTTTCTTCTTGGAAGTCAGGTGACCTTGGCTTTCTACGAGCATTCAGCCTAGTGTGTGATACGTAGCTTTCCTACAACCTGCTTATCCGAATCCTCTCGTAGAGCCAAGGCAACAGTCTGAGCTTCGAGGCTATTCCTCAGGATGACTTGTCCGTTGACCTTGACTTCTACGAGAATTTTATAACCGTTTGGGTTATGTCTTACTTATACTAGGATGACAATGGATTGGTCAGTCTGAGCGAAGCGAAGAATCTTGATCTTGCATGTTCTCCTGACCATGCAAGGCACTTGACAGTCAGGTCTCCAGAATTTTGAAGTAACAGGCAAATATGAAGAAGAAAAAACCAGGAAAGATGAGATCTTCGGTCAAGACCACTCGCTCGGTACCCAAGGGTAGGCCTCACACTTGTGAGACCGGAAAGATCATTGACCGCCCCAAAAAATCCTATGCCATCTGAATTACTTTCCGCTTATGAGCAGTGACGGGCGCGCAAGTCTTACTGCGGGTAGTACTTGAGTTTCCCAACCCTTCAGGTCTGTAGTGATTGGCATGTTCCACTCATTGCCCGTTTCACCCATTGGTGGAATGGGTGAAAAAATCTGCTCTGCCATGAATGGTGATGCAGCCAAAGCTTGATCACTGAGAATTAACTTCGAGTAGGCTCGATCAATCACCTGCATTGGTTGTTTACAGACTGGGCATTTTTCTCTTGATGGACGACACTTCTTGTCATGGTGGTAGGAAGTATTACAGCTGGGACAATGCCAACCGGTTTGTGAGCTTTCGATGAAAGACCCATCCAAGCTTTTACGTTGGCTGCCCACTCCACCGACAATCGTGCCACCACACTTCGCGCAAGTGTGACTAGTCTCTTCAACCTTGATCTGTTCGTCAGGATAGGCTTTCAAACAGGGGAGTTCAAAGGCCCATACTGGTGAAGTCAATACAAGATTCATGCCTTTTTCCAGGAATGAGCCACCATACGAAATCCGCTGAATTCTTTCCCAGGGAATGCTTATGAATTGCAATCGCGGTTCACCGTACGTAACAGATGCAGATCGAGTATTGCCAGTCATTTTTGCTATATTCGAAATCCTGTAAAAAAACATGCGATGGTTGGTAACTGCCAGCGTCACTCGATTGGTGTTATAAAATCTCTTTTCATGAATTTCTTGTCCAATTTCAAAGCTGGAAATCGAATTCCATATGAACTTGAGGTTATCTCCCTCATAAAAAACCTGTTCACCAGCAGGAAACATGACAGCTGGTAAAGCGCTCGGAAGCGCTGCCAGAATGGCCTGACAGAATAAGTCCAACGGCCCTTTGTCTTCAAACTTAAATGTCTCACCTGCTTTTGTTTCGACGAATATCGAAGTAGTGCCAATAATGTTCTTCTGGGTTCGGATTGCAGCGATTTGTTTTAAGGGGATTACGAGGTTGAAAATGTCCTGGTTGAAAAAAGGGGCTTCCGTCAAAGCGATCAACCTGCGGTTGGTAAGCACCAGCTTGAGAGAAATGTCAAATTTTGTTGCCTTCAGAAGCTTTTCGCCAGTAAGCGTGTCGACAAAAGCCTCAGCCCAGGTCTCCAAATTTGTCGAGGGCACTTCAAGCGGGGTTAACTTGGAGACATCGCGATTGGATATCCATTTTTCAATACCAAAGGGCTTGCCACAATGGGGGCAGGTGAACTTCCTGTATTGCCAATAGTTGTTGAACTTGAGCTCCTTCAGGTGCTTCCTTTCACAGATCGGTGCACCGCAGTTCATACATTGAAACCCTACAAGGCTTGAACCAAATGGATCCACAGATTTTTGGCTAGCCTCAGTGATGCTGTAAACCCAACCATCTAAGATAGCTCCACAAATTACGCATGGTTTTGCAGTCATAGCTAGATCCTTTCAGAAATGAATTAATGGAATAAGGAAACCTATAAACTTAGACTACCGCATTATACTCCACGTATCCCTCCCGTAAATGAAGAAGCCTTAGTTCTTAATACTATTAATTAGCCGTAACTCAGTTAATTACTTCCTCCAAACCTTTCAAATACAGTAAATATGTTTTACCTAATAATCGCATGGGACCTGATTACTCGAAGAGCGCTGATCAAATTACAATCTT
>JAXGPH010000055.1:0-5757 GCA_040767065.1 Anaerolineaceae bacterium
CATTGAGTATTAGTGGATCAGGTATGTTAAAATAGACCCTTATGGATGTTAAGGTCGTAGCAACCAATAAGAAAGCTCGCTTTGAATACTTTATCGAGGAGACATTCGAGGCTGGTTTGGCGTTAAAAGGCACTGAGATCAAGTCCATTCGTATGGGGCAAATCAGCCTTCAGGAAGCGTATGTGCGAACCGATGGGAAGCAAGCCTGGCTGGTTGGAGCGCATGTAGCTCCATACGAGCACGCCAGTGCGACTCAGCATGATCCTTCACGGGAGCGGAAACTGCTGCTGCATAAGCGGGAAATTAAAACGCTTTGGGATGCGGTGCGGATCAAGGGAATGACGATCGTCCCAATCAAAGTCTACCTGAAAGCCGGAAAAGCCAAGCTGGAAATTGGCATCGCCAAAGGCAAAAAGCAATACGATAAACGTGAATCCATCAAGGAACGCGACATTGCCCGCGAGAACTCACGCCGGTCTGGTGACTATTAAACGTTGATTCTACAGACTATGGCATCGGATTGCGCTCTGGATATAATAGCACTATGAGAATAGATCGAGCTATCAGCAGAAGGGACTTCCTCAAGTTGTCTGGTTATGTTGCTGGCGCAGCTATGCTGCCCGCGGTAAAACCAGCAGCAAATATGGAAAAACAAGCCAATCCAATTGGGAAAAAGTTGGGGCGGGTTTGCGTGGGGGAGTATCGTTCCTGGGTTGACGTGAAAGCGGAGCCCAACATGAATGCGCCTACGGTTATGCGCGCCTGGCGGGATGATGTTTTTGAAATCAAGCAAGAAGTCGTGGCAAACGTGCTCGATTTCAACCGCTATAATCAGCGCTGGTATGAAACCCCGAATGGCTACATTTATGCCCCATTTGTGCAGCCAGTCAAACACATCGAAAACGCTCCTCTAAGTAGTCTGCCGCTTGATCAGGAGGGTAAACCGGGTTTGTGGGTGGAGATCACCCAACCCGTAGTCAACATGGAACTAACCAAGTCGCCAGCAAATGCATCTTCCTGGATACGCGACTCGCAGGGCTTAGCCAAGCTCTATTACAGCCAGGTTTTTTGGGTTTTTGATGTCCGCCAGGCGAACGGCAGGACGGAATACCTGCTCGGAGAAAAGTATGGCGCTCTCCCAGACTACTATTGGGTGGATGCAACTGCCTGCCGACCAGTGACCGCGGAAGAAGTCAGTCCGATCCACCCGGATGTAGGCGATAAACGCATTTTGGTCAACCTGCAGACTCAGACGCTCTCGTGTTTTGAAGGCTCGCATGAAGTTTATTTCTGCGAAGTGTCAACCGGATATATCAAGGATGGTGAGTGGCTCACACCTCCTGAAACCACACCCGTGTGGCGAAAGCTGATCTCGCTCCACATGAGCGCTGGAGGCGTCTCGCAGTACGATTCACCGGGGATTGCCTGGACAACGCTTTATCATTCCGATGGTCAGGCGATTCACGCTGTTTACTGGCACAACAATTTTGGAATTGCCCTTTCGCATGGCTGCATAAACTGTTTGCCGGATGATGCCAAATGGATCTGGCGCTGGACGAATCCTGTCGTGGCGTACTATCCGGGTGAGCTCACAGTCACCAACGCAAACAATTCGACCTACGTCCAGGTAATTGAAAGCTAATCAAGCGCTGGTGAGATGCAATGGTTGAAGTCTTCCTGCTCACCACCGATCAAACCAGCGACAAAGTCGGGAAGATCAAAGCCTGGCTTTCAGCTCTTCAGGCAACCTATCCACATAAACTCCAACTGGTCGATCTTCGTCAGCAAGCATTTTTCAGAAAGCGCGCTGAAGAAACGGTGATGGTTCGGATCGACGAAAAGCAGGTAACCAATCCTGAGGATTTTGAGACCATCAGGCTTGCCTTGAGCGAAGCTCACATGAACGCGAATTCCCCGGATTATCGCCCTGTGACTGCCAAGGATCGCCTCAATGGCAGAGAACGCTTCTCCCTGTGGTTTTCAAGGCACTACCTGGCTTTGATCAATGTCATCCTGGCTTTGTACGTATTCCTGCCAATCCTCGCGCCGGTGATGATGAAGCTCGGCTACACGGATCACGCCACTACCATTTACCGACTTTACCGACCGCTCTGCCACCAATTGGCCTATCGGTCATTTTTTCTTTTTGGTGAGCAAGCCGCCTATCCCCTGGATGTGCCAGCCGGATCAGACAGGCTGACTTATCAGCAAGTCTCTGGTAACTCAAGGGAGGATATGCAACTTGCCAGCGAATTTATTGGCAACGAGCATGTTGGATACAAGATTGCAATATGCCAGCGCGACATCGCCATCTACGGTTCGCTCCTGCTTTTTGGAGTCATTTTTGGCTTGACTGGACGGAAATTCAAACCTCTGCCGTGGGGGCTTTGGGTCGTGTTGGCAATCGGACCGCTGGGGTTGGACGGCGTCTGGCAGCTTGTTAGCCAGATGCAGTTTTCATTTTTAAACTGGCTGCCCGCGCGGGAGAGTACGCCATTTTTGCGGGTGGCGACTGGGGCTGCCTTCGGTTGGTTTACCGCGTGGTTTGGTATTCCAACCATCGAGGAGAGTGTTCGGGAGGAGCGGTTGCGCCTGGAAGCCAAGGCGGCCATAGAAAGGCAAACGTGCTGAGTGATGCGACAGTTCCAAAAGGAAGGACTCGTCTATTACAAGTTTGATAATTTTGATGATGACGCCTTAGATCACGCAATCTTCAGCCGCAAGGGGGGCAGCTCGAAGGGACCGTATGCCAGCTTAAATCTTGGCGGGACCAATGGAGATGACCCAAGCGCGGTGCTTGCCAATCATGAAAAATTATTCAGGGTTTTTGGGCGTCCTTATTCCAGTCGGTTTGATGTGTGGCAAGTGCATGGGAAGACCATTGTGTTTGGCGAGGCTCCACGCCCTCCTGAGAAAAAACATCCCCCGGCGGATGGAATTTTCACCGATAAGCCTGAAGTCACTTTGATCATGCGCTTTGCGGATTGTGTTCCGCTTGTGTTTCATGATCCAGTCCAAAAAGTGGTTGGAATTGTGCACGCAGGCTGGCAGGGAACACTGCTGCGCATAGGTGCTGAAGCTGTCAGCGCGATTGCTAAGCGTTATGGATCTGTGGCATCCGATTTGCGCGTGGGGCTTGGCCCATCTATCTGCGGGAAGTGCTACCAGGTGGGAGAAGAAGTGCGGAAGCAGTTCCTGAAAGCCTGGGGTGCAGAAGCCGAACACTTCTTTACGAAACAGGAAAACAGTCTTTTTCTGGATCTATGGGAAGCAAATGAGTGGATTCTAAGGCAGGCAGGTGTGGCGCAGATAGAAAATTCACGCTACTGCACCGCTGAAAATCTGGATGCGTGGTATTCTTATCGCAAGGAAAAAGGTATCACCGGTCGGTTTGCGGTGGTGATTGCCCTAAAATAAGATGTCGGAACCTAATCCTGAACTCATTCAGACCATCAAGCAGCGGCTTGAAATCATTGAATCCAATGTTACTCTTGCGACTGAAAAGAGCAAAAGAATTGCCAGCGACGTTTTGATCCTGGCTGTCAGCAAACGCCAGCCTGTGAGTATTATCGAGGCGGCTTATGCCTGTGGCGTGCGCTGTTTTGGTGAAAATTACGTAGAGGAAGCCCAGGAAAAAATTAGCCAGCTTGCGCATCTTACTGAAATCCGCTGGGAAATGGTTGGGCATGTCCAAAGCCGCAAATCTGCGTTGGTTGCGGCGGACTTCTCGCGAGTGCATTCACTGGATTCCCTTAAACTGGCTCGAAGGCTCGATTCTGCCCGGGCAAACCAGGAATCACCCCAACCGTTGGAGGTTTTGTTGCAGCTCAATATCAGCGGGGAGGCCTCAAAAGAGGGTTTGCCGGCTTGGGAAAAGGACCAATGGAAAGACCTTCTGCCAATTGTCAGGGAAATTCTCTCGCTCGGATACTTGCGTTTGACCGGCTTGATGACGATGCCCCCTTTGTTCGATGATGCGGAGCGTGCCCGACCATTCTTTCAGAGATTGCGGCAGGCACGCGATTATCTGAACCAACAGATACCGGATTTAGAACTGACCGAACTTTCTATGGGCACCTCGTCCGACTACCCAGTTGCAGTGGAAGAAGGCGCGACTATTATTCGAATCGGAACGGCGCTGCTTGGTCCGCGGATCCACTCAAAGGAAAAATGAAATGGGATTTTTATTTAATGTTATTTTCTTCCTTTTGCAGGGAATGCAAATCTTCCTGGTGCTTGGTACGCTACTGCTTTTGATCCTGCCAGCGGACAACGCGCTCCGCATTGGCATCGCACGGATTATCGACCCCGTTCTACGTCCTTTTCGGAAGGTCATTAAGCCAGTCGCAGGTATTGATTTTACACCCCTGATAGTTTACCTGATCTTAATGGGTGTTGAATCTTTAATTCGCCGATTTTTACTCCCCTTGGCGATTCGATAATTAAGATTTAACCAGTATTCTGCCGCAATTCTTGCAGTAGGCAATGATGTTAGGCGACTTGGCTGCCTGGACGTCCGCGGGAGGGACCGTCACGCCGCAGGCGCTGCAAGTGCCATCGGTGACTTCAGCAACAGCGATGCCGGCTTTGCTCTTCAGAAGATTGCGGTAGACCATGAAAATCTCTTTATCCAATTGCGCGATCAAGGCTTGTCTTTGGGCATCCACCGAGGGTATTTCAGACTCAATTTTGTGTTTTTCGCCAATCAGCAGGGAGTTTTGGGAGGCTTTGCGATCCAGGACCTGCTGAAGTTCCTTTTCAGCCTGATGTAAGGCATTTGTTGTTTCCTCAAACGCCATCATCGCCTGAAGTTGTTCATCTTCGAGTTTGGCAATTGCCCGATCCAGAGCCTGGGTTTCTGCTTGTAAATCCTGCAGTTCCTTCGGATTGCGGACCTTGCCGGAAAAGAGATTTGCCTGGGTAAGTTCGCGCTTGAGCTTCTTCTCTTTCACTTGATCAAGCAAGCCTTTCAAAACGGACTCAGCAGATTTGTTAATCCCCTGGGCTTCCACCAGGCTGGCGTTAGCCTGGCTGACTTCTTTATCGGCAGCGATGATGCGGTCGATCTCCTTGAGGCGGGCATTCATTTTCATCCGCAGGGTGTCCTGGGTCTGAAGACGAAATAGGGTGAAAGAAGTGTTCATAGCCTCTCCGATTGGCGTGGGTGTGTTAGTATTGTAACATCCAATTTAATTCGTGCTTGGTCCGCGCCCCTGTGATACTCGCATATTCCCGCATTTTCCCAACTTATGGTATCCTAAAGGATTGATATATCCTCCTTTCGTTTAGTTTGGGAGTAAGAATGGATATTAAACAATTGTTTTCAACTTTCAAGCGCTGGCTTTGGCTGGTAGTTTTGGGAACAATCATTGGCGGCTCGCTTGGCTATTATCTTAGCAGCCGCCAGGCTCCAGTCTATCAGGCACAAGCCAGATTTGTAATCCTGCCTGCTGCACAAACAACCTACGACTATTACTCATACTTGAACAATCTAAACATTATCAGCACCTATACACAACTGCTGACTACTGAAGATTTACTCTATGAAGCCTCCAATAAACTGGGCTTCCCGGTCATGAAAGGACAGGCAACCGCTTCCCAAGTTGGGGAAACCCAATTTGTTGTCCTAACAGTCAAGGACACTGACCCTTACAAAGCAGCTGTGATCGCCAATGGATTAGTGGATATCCTGATCGATCAAAACGCCAAACTGCAAACTGTTCAGTTTGAATCTGCAGAGCGCAACCTGCAAGCCCG
>JAXGPH010000056.1:0-5715 GCA_040767065.1 Anaerolineaceae bacterium
CAGCAAGTTGCAGCCAGATCGAGTCCTTCTCTTTCACGATGGGGGGAAAATCGCCAAAATACCGTTGAAGCGTTGGATCTGGTATTGCACGAGTTGATCATGCAGGGATACGAGATTTTGCCCTATTGTACCGAAGCTGGGCAAGCGATTATAGGCGGCTGAACTATTTTGGCTCAATTGTTTATGTTAACGTACGTTTACCTTTTATATGAATTTCATAAATTTTGCTTTTATACTGTTTATTTCACTTGCAATTCTGCTGTTTTCCTGTATACTAGACACAGTTAGGCGCTTGGGTGCCCCCCTCACCCAATCGCCTAACATTTTAAGCCCCCCGAAAGTAAAATGTATCTATGGAGATTCCCAAATCAGGCACCTTTTTCTTTGAGTGCAGCAATTCCCGCTGCGGCTTGCGGCTCCCCCTTGACACTCAACTCTACGATGGGCGCTACTGCCCGCGCTGCGGCGCTTCGCTTGAGAGGCACGAGGCTGGCGTCCTCACCCAAAAACCGCCTGCCGGGCCAAGACCCAGCTTCAGAATCATTGGAGCGCTCGATAATATTCGCTCTGCACACAATGTCGGTGCAATCTTTCGTACAGCGGATGGTGCCGGGCTTTCAGAACTGCTGCTTGGCGGGATCACCCCCACCCCAACCGAGCAGCCAGCCATCGGCAAGACCGCCTTGGGAGCTGAAAATAGCGTCACATGGAGTTACCACCCAAACTTACCAAAAACACTGGCTGAATTGAAAGCCTTCAGTTGGCTGATCCTTGCGCTCGAGTGCGCCCCTGGCGCGGTTTCCCTCCGGGAACTGCAAATTAACCACCCACCGTCCGGACAAATTGTTTTGGTGGCAGGTAACGAACCCGCCGGGGTCGATCCCGCCATCCTGCGGATTGCAGACCAAGTGCTCTACATCCCCATGAGCGGTGAGAAAACCTCTCTCAACGTATCCGTCGCGTTTGGCATCGCTGTTTACCAGTTATTAAGCTTGTAATTCACAAGTATATTCTGTTATCTCCAGAGCTTATATTTATATGACATTAAGATTACGGTTGAATGATCGTCCCTGCGGGGATGGTGGTGTTCTTTGGGATCACCACGACACCATCTCGAACTTTATAAAGCGCATGATCCACTTCGTGATTAATGGGGAAAGGTTTGATGATGACGTTATCACCAATACTGGCATTTTTATCAATGATCGCACCCTGAATCTTGCAATTGCAGCCAATTCCGAGCGGCGCGCCATTGGTTTGGTTGCCGTACCAGTCGGCGCCCATCACGATCGTGTCTTTTACTTCCGTTCCGCTCCCGATAATACTGCGCAACCCGATCAGACTATGTTCCAAAACAGCGTTATCAATAGCGCAGCCTTCCGCCAGGAGAATATTTTTGCAAGATGTGCCAGTCACGCGGGAACCGGGCAAAAAGCGCGGGTGAGTAAAGATAGGGTGGTCTGGATCGAAGAAGTCAAATTCTGGATGGTCCTCCGTAAGTTCCAGATTCGTTTCATAAAATGTGCGGATCGTTCCGATATCGCGCCAGTAGCCTTCAAAGTTATATCCAAAAACACGCCTACCAGTGCGGATCAGATGCGGAATGATATCTCCACCAAAGTCATCCAACTTATGATCGGCGTAATCAGGTCGCAGCACATCCGACAGCAGATCCATGTTGAAGATGTAAATGCCCATTGAGCCAAGATAAGGGGATTCAGGGTCTTCGCGGCTGACCAATCTTGAAAGGAGCTCCGGGTCTTTTGGCTTTTCAGCGAAGTCTGTGATGAGTCCGTCTTCATCGCGCTTAAGGATACCAAAGCGGAAGGCATCTTCCTTAAGCACAGGCTGCACCGCCACGGTGATGTCCGCATTAGTGGCAATGTGAAATTCGACCATCTTGGAATAGTCCATGCGGTAGAGGTGATCGCCTGCCAGAATCAGCACATACTTCGAACGGCTGGAACGGATCTCCCGGATCTGTTTGCGAACCGCATCAGCCGTGCCCTGGTACCAATCCGTGTTATCCATGGTCTGCTCTGCCGCCCAGACTTGCACCCATCCGCTGTGGAAGTTGTCAAAAATGTAAGTGCGGGTGATGTGCCGGTGCAAGGAAACCGAAAGGAATTGGGTCAGAACGGATATTTTAAAGATACCTGAATTAATGCAATTGCTAATCGGAATGTCGATTAAGCGATACTTCCCGGCAATTGGGACAGCCGGCTTAGCCCGCTCAGCGGTGAGCGGATAGAGACGCTTTCCCTGACCTCCACCTAAAATGACTGCGAGGACTTCGTCCAGATTGGTCATATGATCCCTTTCAGCATTGTTCGTGCACTCTTTGATGAAGTTATTAAGTTGGTAATGATTTCTGTCTGGTAAAATATCCACCTATATTGTACTAGTAATTTTGGCAACTGTACCTAAAATTTCCCGGGCTGACTCCAATGTGACAGATGTGCTGGCACCAAGCATTGCCGCTAATTCTTCCACACGCTCCTCCCCTTCCAGTTTCTCCACTTGCGTGGAGGTACGCCCGTTTTCGCTGCGTTTGCTGACGTGAAAATGCAGATCGCCAAACGCAGCCAACTGGGGCAAATGCGTGACACACAGGACCTGGTGCTTTTTTCCCAAGTTCCAGAGCATCGCACCCACGGTCATGCCGACCCGACCGCCGATTCCGCTGTCGATTTCATCAAACACAAGCGTTGGGATATGGTCCACTTCAGCCAGCACAGTCTTTAGTGCCAACATCAGACGGGATGTCTCTCCCCCCGAGGCAGTCTTGGCAAGGGGTTTAAACCCTTCCCCCGGGTTGGTTTCAATCAAAAACTCGATCTGATCCACGCCAGTGGCGTCAAACGCAAGCGTACGACCATCCAGGGTTAATCCCTGTTCTGCTTCTGCCACCGCTTGGCTAACCTGGAACCTCGCTTTTTCCATCTCGAGCAGGTGAAGTTGCTGTTCCACATCTTCAGCAAGCCGGCTGGCTGCAAGTTTCCGCTGATCGGAAAGCTGTGCCGCTGAATTGCTGAGCATTTGCTTGAACTGACTCAATTTTTCTTGAACTTCAGTGATCTGCCCTTCCACGCCTTCCACTTTTTCTAATTCTTGCGTTGCCAATCGAAGGTGAGCCAATGCCGAAGTCAAAGAACCGCCGTACTTCCGCTTCAGACGATTAAAGAGATCCAACCGTTCTTCGATCTGATCCAGTCGGGTGGGATTAAACTCGATCCCCTCAAGGTAACCGCGCAGCTCGTACGTCAGATCGGACAGCGAGCTGAGAGCGTCCTCAGCTTGTTGCGCCAATGTTTGCATTTGCGGGTCGATGCGAGCGAGTTCCGACAGGTCGCGTGCGGCTTGCCCAAGCAAATCCGTAGCAGCTGAACCACCCTCGGCACCTTCATCCAACAAAGCCAGTGCAGATTGACTGAGAGAACTCAGCGTTTCGGCGTTCATCAGCCGCGTGCGTTCCTGTGCCAGGTTCTCTTCTTCGTCCAACTTTATACGTGCGTCACCGATTTCCTGGATCTGATACTTTAGCATATCAGCCCTGTCGCGGGCAGTATTTTCAATTGCATGCAGTTCGTCCAATTGCTTTCTCAGAACAGACCAATCCTTGAACTGACTCTGATAAACAGCCAAAGTTTCCTGGTCCTGCGCAAAACGATCCAGCAAATCGCGGTGATTGCGAACTTTCAGCAAGGAAAGATGGTCGGACTGTCCATGCACGTCCACCAAGGCTTCGCCAATCTCAGACTGAACACTCAAACTGACCGCCCGACCGTTCACCCGGGCAATCGTTCGTCCTTCAGCCCGGATCTCGCGCCCAAGCCAAAGCCGATCTGGCTCTTCCAGCAACCCTTCTCGGTCCAGAATTTCCGTGATCAGTTTACGCTCGGGTCCATCCAGGTGGAAAAAGCCTTCCACAATCGCCCGGTCTGCGCCTTTGCGAACGCTGGTTGTGTCCACCCGCGCGCCGAGGATCGCCTCCAAGGCATCCAGGATGATGGACTTTCCGGCACCTGTTTCACCGGTAAAGACCACCAGTCCGGAGGTGAATTTGAGCGTCAGATCTTCGATGATGGCGAAATCGCGGATGCGTAATTCTTCCAGCATAAGTCCTCAAATACGCAAACCCCTGGATTGAGCATAAGCCGAGGTGGAAACCAGAACAGCATAAATTGCATGCCAGATTAGGGGCATGAGATTTCCGCCGCCAGTCAGAAGCAGTCCCACGCCGCTTATCAGCGGCAGAATCGCCAAAATCAGCAATGGCAGCGCGCCAACAATAGCGCCAAGGAGAACCGCTTCGTTGAGAGCCTTGCTGCGCCTATGGTTAACCACCAGGCGTACGGCATTCGTGATCAGCGTACCAACTCCTGGAGCAACCAGGATGGTGAAGAAACCAAGCAGGCCTACCAGCCAGCTGCCAGCAAAGGAGATCAGGGCAGCAACGGCAAAGCCCAAAAATGGATCATACTTTTTAGTCGTGTCAAACGCGCGCTGCTGTTCCCGCACACATTCTGCGCAGCGATAGCCCGTTTCCGTCAGGATCGCTGTTTCAGGGGTGATGGGTTTGTTGCAGCGATTGCAGCGTAATTGCGCGTTTTCTTCAGGGCTTTCCTTTTGATTAGTTGTAGGGTTGTGTTCAGTCATTAGATTCCATTTCAAGGATCGGATTCCGCTGTAGTATGGCGGCAAGATCGCGATAGAAGTAATTAGGTTCACCGAATCGCGCCATCAGCAGGGATTTTTTGTTCGCTGTAACGCGGATGGTGTTTTTTGGACCGATGGAAATTGGTGTTGTACCATCAACACTGAGAACCACCTCAAAATCACTGATTGCCCGTAAGTTGACAACTGCGCCTTCCGCCAGTACAACAGCGCGGTCGAGTGAAAGATGCGGGGCAATGGGCAACACCAGCATATTACGCAATTCCGGAGGAAGGATTGGCCCCCCCGCAGCCAGGGCATAGGCAGTTGAGCCAGTCGCCGTCGCCACGATCAAACCATCGGCAATGTAAGACATCATGTAGCCTTCATTAAGATCTACGCGCACTTCAATTGGCCGGGCATCTCTCCCCCGGGAGATAAGCGCTTCATTGATCACATCCCAGCGTTGGATCACATCGCCATTTTCAAGAAACTCAGCCTGAAGCATCAGGCGGCTTTCAAGGCGATAGTCTGCGTTTAATAACCGCTGAAGGTTTTTCTCAATGTCATTCTCGTTCAATTCCACCAGGAAACCTAACCGACCAGCCTGGACACCCAACAAAGGGATGTCAAGCGGGGCACATAGGTGTCCGGCTCTCAGGAGCGTGCCGTCTCCGCCAATGACCATAACCAGGTCGTGTCCACCAACGTTGGGGACTTGTGTGGCATGCTCGTAATCGTAACAGAAGATAGTGTGCTCTACACCGTATGTTTTCAGGCAGGCAGAGATGCGATCTGCCAGAAGAGGCGCTTTTGGAACCGCCGCATTTGGCAGCAGCAGGATATTCTTAGGAACATAAGGGGTCATAGAGTGCATGCCGTTTATTATAGTCGGATTTAAATCGCAATTTCCAAGCCTCATCCACAAGCCACAAACTGTTTCCGGCTATCCCGGTAGTGAGAGGAGAGCTTATAAACCCTACCTACTCTTGACCTTTTACATAGCCCTCATATAAAGAGGGTGTTTATTAATAGAAAATCAAAGAAGATTTCATCTTC
>JAXGPH010000057.1:0-5294 GCA_040767065.1 Anaerolineaceae bacterium
AGATTAATCCGGCAATTTGCTCTCAGTAACTTTGAGACAAGAAATACAACCCAGAGCTAGTAGGAAATATTTTACCTGTTAATAACGACCTCATTTGTTGACCTTCACCAATTTTTGCGTGTCCTTGTGGAAGGAAGAGAACCTCTGGCTACGTTCACCTCCTTCCACACACTTATCTCAAGATCACGGGCAGGTAGAGCTGCAACTGGGAGATTGTCGCAACCTCCCCTCCCCAAAAGCCACCTGCCAGGGTAAATGCCCCGCCGGACATCACGCCAGCATCTGGCTGACCGGCTGAGCCGGTTAGGCTGAAGGTCCCGCCGGCACTCGACCCGCCGCCGCCGTCTGTGGTGCTCCAGGAGAGGTCATACCCCCCGCCGGATTGCGCCAACACAGGTAAGGTGATCAGTAACAAAAGCGTTGTGACTAGAATGATGCGAAGTAAGCGTTTCATTTCGCCCTCACGCTTCGGCGGTTCAAGAACCATAAGCCGCTAATTGCTAAGAGCCCAAACAAAAGCATCCAGGGTACTGCGCTATTTGACAGTCCTGCGCTGACACTCCTACCCGCTTCCAAGGCAACTAAGCGCGTTTCAAGGCTGTTGATTTGTGATTGCTGATTATCCAGCTGGGCTTTCAAATCCAGGTTCTCAACGTACAGACCCTGAATGGCGGCTAATGAGACCCCAACCGCATCCATGGAGTTGATGTAATCCTTGCCCTCACCGCCCAACCCTGTAATCAGATTGTTGAACTCATCCGCCATCAACCCCACATGTACGATCGAGGGATCCTGTTCCTTGAAATTCCAGGTCGTAATGGGAACCTTGGCCAGATTCTCCAGAAGTTGTTGGGAATCGAGGTGGGTGAAGTTCTCTTTGGCGTCCCGATTGCTAACAGAATTCCAACTACTGCCGCTTGCAGCCAGGTAAGAACCTGTTGTCTCTCCAGGATTAGTATAAAAATAGACTCCACCGCTAGCGCGTGCCAACCATTGATTACTAATATCGCAGATTAGATAATATCCAGTACTAGAAGCATCAGCCCAAACAAAACAACCGTCGCTGAGTGCATCAGCGCGACTTCCAGCTGCAAAACTGTAGGTACCCATCGCATTGTTGAGTTGTCCGCCAGGAACCATTGAATATGCACCCCCAGCTTCATTTGTGCTACCTCCGCCAATCATTGAATGGTTTCCAGAAGCTAAATTACTACTACCGCCGCCAACGAACGCGTTTTCGCCGCTCGCAGTATTCGTGCTTCCGCCGCCAATGACAGTATAACCTGAGCTGGCAGTATTATATGCACCCCCTCCAATGAATGCTGCTTGACCAGAAGCTGAATTGGTGAGCCCTCCACTTATGGTTGTAAGATAAGCGGTAGCGTTGTTGGCCATTCCTCCACTGATGGTTGCAATGTTAGCGGTAGCATTGTTCTGAGATCCCCCGCACACGGATGAACCCTCACCAGTCGCCTGGTTTATGTAGCCACCACCAATGAAGGACAAGAAACCACCAGCTGTGTTTCCAAACCCTCCGCTTATGGTGGCGTTATCCCCCGAAGCTACGTTATTTGCACCTCCTGAAACCGTTGTATAAAGCTTGTTGGCTGGGTCGGTGTCACCATCCCCGGCTTGGTTTCCCACACCACCCCCTATGGTTCCATATTGATCAGTCACAATATTGGGAGCGTCGGATTCTCCGCCGCCGCTGATCGTCGCGCCATACACACCGCTGACAATGGCATTGGCAGAATGACCGCCTATCAGGTTCGGACTGACTGTGTAGGGTTCAAAGCGAAAGACGCGCAGGTTATTAACTTTGATCTCCAAGGGCTGGTTATCACTGGTCCCTATGTAATTTGTTCCTGAGATGGTGCCGGAATTACCGGTGAGAGACCAACCAACATTATCGACGCCATCAGCAAAGCCAGCAGGGAGGCTGGAAATGCCAGACCAAGGCACTTCAGATGCGGATGAAGCATGAAGAGCATAGGGTGCAGCCGTCAAGGGTTGACGGGGCAAGAGTACTTGGTACGTTCCACTCCCAGCCGGGCAGCGCACCCAGATCTCGAGCCAGCGGTTATCGCCCATGAACTTGTCGCTGCCAAAGTCGAGCTGGGTGGTGAAGATGCCTTCAGACACAGCCACCTCTGTAAGGGTAAGCTCACCGACAGATGTTCCCATGGTGGCAGCGTCGTAAAGCCCGAATTGAAAATCACATGCTCCGCTGTAGGGCGTACCGCTGCTCATCAGCTCTCCCTGGTAAGTAAAACTGGTGCCGAGGGGTGTGGCATCAGGTGCCTGGGCAACTGCCAGTCCCGTCAGCAACATTAGAAATACCGCGGCAATCATGCCGCTACTGAGAAATCGCTTCGTTTTCATTTTTCTCCTTTATTGATAAATTGAGAGTCAGAGTTTCAAACACACGCACACAAACAAATGTCAATAAACATCATCCCCAGGAAAGGATAAATGAGCTGAGGATTTCTGAGATTTTTAAATCCGGTGGTTAACAACATTATGGGAAAAAAAAGCACAAAAGTCAAGCGCTGCTTTCATTCTTGGGGTAAGAATTTACTAAAATCTCTGATATCACAAGATTCCAGCGAACTGCGATGATAAAAAAGGGGAGTAGTCCATAAGGGATTGACCGCAAGGTGCTACTATCTCTATGAGAGTCGCATCATCCGATTGAATTGTAAAGTCAGCCAATGATGAAAAAGCAGCGTTAAAAAAGCACGCCGCCACTGTGAGGCAGGCGTGCGGATATAATCTATCTTACCTTAATTAGATAACGTGGGTAAACCCAACAGGTATCGAATTAACCTTTTTTGGGAGTGAGCATCATGAACATCGTGCGACCTTCCATGTTGGGCGGTTGCTCAATTTCGCCTACATCCTTCAACTCCTCAGCGATTTCACGTAAATCTTCCAGCGCCAATTCGGGGTAGGTGATCTCACGCCCTCTGAAGCGAATGGTAACGCGCACTTTCATGCCGTCTTCCAACCAGCGGCGGGCATCGCGCACCTTGAAACCCTGGTGATGGTCACTGGTTTTGGGGCGCAGGCGGATCTCTTTGATCTCGATCTTGGTTTGAGCTTTGCGGGCTTCGCGTTCCTTTTTCTCTTTGTCGTAAAGGAACTTGCTGAAGTTGATGATTTTGACTACTGGCGGATCCGCATTTGGAGCGATCTCAACCAGGTCTAATCCAGCGTCATTGGCACGGCGGAGAGCTGTCTCAATAGGGACAATCCCGACATTCTCCCCGTTTTCGTCCACCAAGCGAACTTTGTCGCTGCGGATGCGTTCATTAATACGATAATCTTGTTTACTACTAATCTTCTTATTCTCCTTACTTAATTAAACGATGACAGACGAATAATCATTCGGCGTATTGAATACATAATATCATATCTTCTCGATAAGCGTCAATATTTTGGTGGTGTTTTTGGTTTGTATTTCGGATATTACAGAAATATTGTTGGAATTCCCCATAGTTTTGACCTTTGATAATACAATATCTACCGGAGGAACAAAAAACTATGGACTTAAACAAAAATCTGGAAAAATATGCTGACCTGATCGTCCGGATCGGGCTCAATCTGCACGCTGGTGATAACCTGACCATCCGACTTAGTGAGCATTCTCTGCCGCTGGTACGCTTGGTTGCCAAAAAAGCCTATCAGGCTGGCGTGGGCGACATCCAGCTGATGTTCAATGACGACACAATCACTCTCGACCGCTTTTTGGAAGCTCCTGCGGAAAGCTTTGAAACTTACCCGGAGTATCTGGTGGATTTTACCGAAAAACTCTTCCTGGACAACCACCATCTTCTTAGTATACACGCTCCTAATCCCGACTTGCTCAAGCCCGCCGATCCGGCAAGGATAGCCCAGTGGCAGAAGGTTGCTGGTATGGCAAGCAAACGCACGATGAAATACACCATGCAAAACAAGGTAAAGTGGTGTGTTGTTGGTGTTGCTTGCCCCGCCTGGGCTGAAGCGGCTTTTCCCGGGATGCCAGAAGAAGAAGCCATGCAGAAACTGTGGGAAAACATTTTTATGGCGACCCGCGTCGACCAGGATGATCCTATCGCTGCGTGGGAAGAGCATGATAGCAAGCTCAAAGCCCATCGCGAGTTCCTTAACAACGCCCGCTTTGACCGGGTGCACTACAAGGGTCCGGGCACTGATCTGATGGTCGGGCTGGTGGAGAACCACATTTGGGAAGGCGGTTCGGGCTTCAGCGCCGCAGGCGATCGCTTCTTCCCCAACATTCCAACCGAAGAAGTCTTCAGCATGCCCCATGCGGATCGGGTGGACGGCACGCTGCGTGCCACCATGCCGCTTTCCGTACGTGGGCAGCTTGTGGATGACTTTCACTTCACCTTCAAGGACGGCAAAGTGGTGGATTACGATGCCGGCGTGGGCAAGCAGATCCTGGATGACCTGCTCAAGACAGACGAAGGCGCCAAACACCTGGGCGAGATCGCTTTGGTGGCGGATAACTCACCCATCAGTAACACCGGCGTGCTATTCAAGAGCACCCTTTTCGATGAGAATGCCTCCTGCCACTTTGCCCTTGGCGCAGCCTACAGCGAAAATCTTGAAGGTGCAACGGAACGCAGCGAGGAAGAAAACCGCAAACTGGGCATGAATGATTCGGTCATCCATGTGGACTTTATGGTCGGCAGCAAAGATGTGACGGTCACCGGCATTAAAGCGGACGGAACAGAAATCGTTCTGCTGCAAGATGGCGAGTGGATGATCTAAATCCTGACGGAAAGAAACCGAAGCATCAACTTTTCAACTCTGGAAAGTTTTAAGGGCGATACATGCTGTTTGGATCACTACGATTATTTACAGTCTTTAGGGCAGACACGGGGGTCTGCCCTTACGAAAGCTACCTTCCATCAAATACCCAGATGTAGGGGTAATCTCCTGTGGTTACCTGTCAAGCCTTAGCTATACGAAAGATGGCTTACCAGAATGGTAAATTTTATCGTGGGGAACGGTCTTGTGCCGTTCCGTTTGGACATGTTATGGAAGGGGTCAAGCCCCTTCCCTACAACAGCTACCTTCCATCAAATACCCAGATGTAGGGGTAATCCCGTGGTTACCTGTCAAGCCTCAGCCATACGAAGGATGGTTTACCAGAATGGTAAATTTTATCGTAGGGAACGGTCTTGTGCCGTTCCGTTGTGCCGTTCCGTTTGGACATGTTACGGAAGGGGTCAAGCCCCTTCCCTACAACAGCTACTTTCCATCAAATACCCGGATAATCCCCGTGGTTA
>JAXGPH010000058.1:0-4511 GCA_040767065.1 Anaerolineaceae bacterium
CACATAAACGGGGATATCAAGGAGGCGAAATATCGCCGTGGGACGGTCCAAGCTGTGTTTGCCACCGCATGGGATCACTGAGATACCGTTACTCTCTAAATCATATCCCATAGCAGTAGCAATTCCAAGTATGGCGGCTCGATCATCTTCACCTTCTACAAGCACAACGACTTTAGCAAAAAAACCTTCACTCATCCATGGTGTCATAATGGACTGAAGGCGAGGCAACAAGGTCTTCCCTGTGTATTGCTGAGAAGTTTTACCATCTGCTTCCCAGATAGTCTCTGCCACTTTATCCAAATTCGTGCTGATGACTCTCGTAACCTTGGGCTCGCCTAGGGCATGAGGAGTTTTTCGAAGCAACCGTATTTGGTCAATTCGATCAATACCTACGAACAGAGGGGAATGTGTAGAGTAAACAACTTGGGTTCTCTCAGCGACACCGGGTATCTTCCCTGAAGCAAGCTGGGACAAGACCTTTGCAAGATGACGCTGTCGGTTAGGGTGCTGATACAATTCTGGCTCCTCAATAGCAAGCATCAGATTAGGTAAGCGTTCCTTTTGGTTGGCTTGATTTTGTTCCTCCGAAGCTTCCTCAACAATCATTGCGCTTTGAGCTAGAGCGAGGTATTGCAGTATGGTCAAAATATACGATCTCTGTAACCCGTGTCCCGTCCGAGAAACAGGAGATGAATAGCCATCTTCGATTATCTTCACGTCTGCTTGGGGTAAAGGAATGCTTAACTCAGGTGGAGGAAGCCATTTCAAATCAACTCTTACATCAGAATCAGGAACTAATGTTTTTAACGTCATTGTCATTCTTTCGGCGAGTGTGTTCAACTCGGTTCGACTCCCTGGATCTATGATTTCGCAATAGCGTTCTTGAACCTCCCTCATAAAACTCACCAAAGCATCGTTAGCCGATAAGGCATTGCGAACAACTAAATCCATCAACTCTGTAAGAACGGAACCTCGCCTCTCAGCGCTATCATCTGATGCATCACGCACTGCTGGTATAAATATGAAACGTGTAAACCTGCCGAGGTATCCTTGAGCAACCTCTTTGAAACCAAAGAATTGCCCATCATCTCTTTGTCGTGTGCAACGATCAGGATGATCTGCTTCCCATTGCTTTAGGTTATCCTGTACTGCTACAAGGTTTGACCAAGAGGGAAGAGAACTAAAATCAGGGTGCGCTCGAATTCTGTCATAAGCTTCCCTTGCGCTCTTGCCTCTATCTTTGATAGCCAGGGCGTTACGGATTTCTTCAAATGTCGGATTTTGAAGTGTGGAGCCATAATACTTCCAGGTGATTTTCCCATTGGTCCAGACACACACCTGTTCAACTGTTAGTCTGTCGCCTTGCAGGTAACTCGAGAATCGCTCTTTGGCTTCTAATGTTAAAACTCTAAACGTGATAGTGATTATCATTTCTGCTGTTGTGTCTCTGTTATAGAAATCATCTATCTCGATTCTCGGAGATGGATCATAGAATAGTTGTAATCCTAGAAGAAACGATGATTTCCCAGAGCCATTGGAGCCAACAAGGGCGGTAAGACTCTCAAGACATAGCGTTTCATCAAGTATGGAGCGGAAATTTCTTATGCGGATAGATTCAAGGATCATTCGCCCGCCTCTCTAAAAAGTCTGTGCTTTTTTGTGTAAATTTCCACCACGGAGTGATGAAGCTATAAGCAGGGTGGTTAATCGATTACTTAACTCTCCCTACGTGCATATGCTTTACGGACGTTTTTGTTTATGAAAGTGTTTAAGCCTTTGCCATCTTGCGCAAGTTTCTTCATCCTCTCAATATTGTTTCGCCCAGCACTTGTATAGGTGTAAAGGTAAATGGTGTTATTAGAGAATTGGACTCTGATGAAGTCAACACCAATTTCGTAGCGGACAACACCAGAGTCACCAGCAAGATTTTTATATTCTTCCATGTTGATTCCTCCTCTTGAGTTGTGCGCCTGATGGCGCCGCCCAACTATTAATTATACAGACTTCTGATATCCCGCGTTGTTACCGTATTGCCAGTCAAAAAAATATGTCACACTGCTAATACGCCTGGTTACCTGAAACCCTCCGAAACAATTAAAGCTTAGCTTGATTATATATCCGAACTCGTAAAGTGAAGCTGTTTTTATGCCTGATCTATCCTCTCCAAAACCCAAAAAACTACTTGACCAACGTTGAGAGACAATTGGCCTGAAGCATTATTCTTAAGCACTGAGGAAACCCATTTACACCGGGCACGAAACAAAAAAAGCGCCCTCCATCTCTGGAGAGCGCTTCTCATAGCTCAAACAATAAGCCTACCCCTGCATCACCGGCCGAAACTTATACCCATACACGATAATCCCGCGCTCGTCGCCGTCATTGCGGATCTTGCGGGTCACCATCTCCACCGGCATGCCAATGCGCACCGGCTCGTCCCCCAGGTCCGTCAGTTGCGCGGTCACCATAGGGCCTTCGGTCAGCTTCACCAGCGCGATGGTATATGGCGCCTGCTCCTCAAAGCCCGCTGGCGCGTTGGCCATGTGGGTATAGGAATAAACCTCGCCCTGACCGCTGAAGGTGAAGGGCGTTTTGGCTTCTCCGCCGCATTCCGGGCAGATATCCCGGGGCGGGAAAATTTTCGCGTTGCAGTGCGGACAGGTCTCTCCCACCAGCGCGTAGCGTTGTTTTTTCAATCTCCAATAGCGTGGAACTTCCATGATTAACTCCTTACAGCATTTACTGTTTCAGAGTTTACTGACACCAGACTCTCATTTTCTATCAGGTTTTCTTCTAAAGGCTGGAATGCCTCTCAAACGCGGGCTTTCATTCCGCCTTATCATGCGTAGATTTCATGCTCTGTTGGCTCCAGGCAGCCTTAATGGCATACAATTGCTGTTGTGCCGGAAATAAGCCTCTCACTTCCACAGGCGCGCGCTCCGATGCTCACCGCGCAAGGTCTGGCCTACCCGCCCAACCGCCCTGCTGTCAAAGCCGACATCCTCGCCGCCATACGCGGGATCCACAACCTGCAGATTGACACGATCAGCGTAGTGGCCCGCGCGCACCTGCACATCCTCTGGTCGCGCGTCGGCGCGTTCAACCCGCGCTGACTTGACGAACTGCATGCGGAGGGCAGGCTTTTTGAGTACTGGGTGTTCGCCGCCTGTTTGCTCCCGGTTGAAGACTATCCGATCTACCGCAGCCTGATGGGCGAAAAATAAGCTTTTCCTAGAAGAAGGCGTTCCCCGGAGGACGCGCTGCTGACGGAGCTGGCAGAAACGCTGCGGGCTTACGCAAGCTGGCAGGGCTTATCCGAAGTGAGCGTTAGTGCCTCTGAGCCCGGGCGAATGGCAGGAGCGCTGAACGACCGGCTGCGGAGCTAAGCTAAGTACTGGCGTTAATAAATCTGCCCCTGGCCGAACTGAAAGTGGTGCTCCAAAGCCACCGCGCCGTCCGGGTCATGCTGCAAAACCGAAAAATGGTCAATCATCACGCGCCAGTCGATTTTTTTGGACTGGATAAACTCCAACGCTTTGGGAAGATCTTGCCAGCTCAGGTCCTGCACCGCCAGCGTAATGTGCGGATGCCAGAGCGCCGGGCTGTAGAGCAGGTTTGGCTCAGCCGTATACTCCTGCAGCAGCTGCCAAATTTCCAGGTGCGTCTTAATGAGAGCAGGGTTTTTGATGATTTCCAAAAAAACAACCGGGGATTGACTGGTAAAGTATTCCACCCTCTGCACAACAACATCAAACGGTTCCGCCGCCGCGGCCGTCTTTTTCAGAAGCGGGATGACCGCTTCCAGGTCGTAGCGCTCCCCTAACTGCCAGGTGAAGTGCGGCACGGTCGCCGTCCGCACATACTTACACCCGAAGCGTTCTTCAAGTTCATCCCACATCTGCAGGACCTGATCTTCGTAAGGTTTTGGGAGCGTAGAGATAAGCGCGTGCATGAGTCCGTCCTTTCCTTATAAGTGATTATATCAAGTGAAGGGCTGCCCGCGCCAATAAATGGTACTGCGGGCTGCCCGAAGAGCCTTCGACTTGGCTCAGGAAGACGGTGAACTTGTCATTCAGATACCCTGAAGAGTACAGGCCAAACTGAAGAGTCTATTCATTAGAAATCCAGATCCTTCGCTGCGCTCCAGGATGACAAGCACCGTGTCGTTCTGATACGCCGATGGGCAGGCCGAAGTGAAGAATCGAATCAT
This sequence comes from Anaerolineaceae bacterium, assembly GCA_040767065.1. Classification (GTDB taxonomy): domain Bacteria; phylum Chloroflexota; class Anaerolineae; order Anaerolineales; family Anaerolineaceae; genus Mesolinea. Next base: position 4,208 of record JAXGPH010000058.1, read on the forward strand.
CAGAAAATCCAGATCCTTCGCTGCGCTCCAGGATGACAAGCAACTTGTCAATCTGATACCCTGAAGAGTACAAGCCAAGCTGACGAGCGAGGCGTCCGCCCGCTCACTTGTACAACCCAAACGCGCTCCAATCATGTACAACCCAAACCCGCACCAATCACCATTTGGCAGACTCGTGATATTATCAGCTTAATGGAAAGTCCCAACTCTCCTCAAAACGAAGAACCTAACGAGGCAGAACCAGGCGCGCCTGATCGTCCGCTGCAGCGCTTGTGGGCCAGGCTGCTCAGCCTCGGCATTGCCG
>JAXGPH010000059.1:0-4360 GCA_040767065.1 Anaerolineaceae bacterium
TTTGGCACTTCGTCCTTGCCGTCGTAGCGCAGGAAGTTTTGTTCCAGCAGTTCATCAATTTCGAGCAGTTTCTCGGTTTTCTGCCATCCTCCGAGTTCTTGCATGAACTGCGGCTTTAGTTCACCTGCTGTTTGGGGTTTTCTGCTTAGTTGCTGACGGAGCCATTGAATCGCAGTTGCTTCGTCATACGGCGCAATTTCAAGCTGTAGAACCTCATGAACGGTCAAACGCTTCTTGTCGTATTCCGCGGCTTGTTCAGGCAGAAAGTACATCCCATCCCGCTCGGAGAATCTCTGCACCAGCCCTGCATATAATTCGGCAGCGGACAGAGGAACGGTCACACCGCGCTGAACGTGGAAGGCCACCATCCGGTCGAAGAGCAGGTAATTCTGACGCTCGGCGATGATTTCAAATTTACCATCCTTTAAGACAAAAACCGGAAGTTGTTTTAGGTGGGTGCGAATAAAATCCCACGCTCCTTCCTCAGTACCAGCCACCAAACGGAATCTTTGCTCTAATCCGCCATTGGGTTTGTAAGTCGTAATGACGAGATCTTGCTTTACAAGTTTCTGAATGGACTGCTTATAGGTTTCCTGTTGCTTGTCCAAAGTGCGGACATCAGCAACAACAAATCCTGCATTTTCAAGCGCCTGTTGAATTGCAAACCACACACTATTTTTTGAATTGTGGAATTCTACCGTCAACCATCGACCTGGCTTCAATATACGGTATATTTCTTTAAATGCCTCAGTCATCAATCGCTGGTAATCGAGAAGTGTCCGATTCCGCCCTTTGTCCATCACCGCTTCTGGCCTGCGCTGCGTTAAAACTTTAAGCCATGATTCCCAAAAGAAATTTAACTCCGAGTAGTGGAGATTATTACCAAACGGTGGATCGACAAAGATATAGTCGATACTGTTATCAGCTATTCCCCGAATGTTTGTCGTCGATTGAGTCGTGCTTACAGTTTGAGCAATTACGCCAGGCAAATTTAGCTTACAAAGCCGCTTCAATTTATTTGTCATGGAATACGTAGGTGAAACCTCGGAGATCATTGAACCGACAAACATAGTTCCACTCATATATTGATTGACTTGTGAGAAGGCAGTCTCTCTATATCGATTCATTTTCGTTACAGTGAGCCCATTGCCTTGAATAAAGAATTTCACAAAAGGATTGCATGAGGAATTTGCCTTCTGCGACAGCTTCGCAAAACCAGCCAAGGCTCTACGGAAATAGAAATGTGGTAAATGTGTTATGCCTTTAAGATGATACCCATCCTTACCTTTTCGTTCACCGTCGAGCATCTCATGAATAGGAAACCAATCCGCGAGCGGTTTATCTTCGATGCGTTTTAGAATAGACATATCTAAAGCATCAGGTTTCTTTTCGTAACGATTACTGTCAACTTGATAATTGATAAGCACCGGATGATATCTCACCAACTGATGCGTTTTCTGAAGAGCGTCATCATAATAAGCATTCCAGAGCCGGAGAAGGGATTTCTTGTTAAGCTGGGCATTGCAATGCGGACACGGGAAAGCATCCATAACTTCAAAGCTGCCCTGTTGAAATGCGGTATCGTAGTAAATTATTTCGCCACCACACTCTGGGCATGCAAAGACTTCGCTCCAGACAGTGTAATTGATTTTGCCTTTAATTGTGCCATCTAGGTGTTGCGTCTCGTACATCCAGCCACATTCATCTTCGACTTCTTTCAGGATGCGTTTGGCCTCGAGCTCAAATTTACGGAGATTTACAGGCATGTTGTAGTTGTAAGCAATAAAGGTGGCAGCTGGGGACAGGTCGTTTAATATTGTCCGTCGGGCGCCAAGCCTGGAAAATGCTTTCCAAACAGATTTACCATTCTCGTCCGTCTCTTGCTGTGAAACGGTTCCGTCGTCACCCACCCGGTATCCCAGAGATTCGACTACCACTTTATCATTGCACATCTGGGACGCTACACCCGTCATGCCGGTTCCACAAAATCCGTCGAAAACGACATCCCCCGGTTCGGTGTAATGCAGAAGGTACCTCATGATGGCTTTGTGCGGTACTTTGGTGTGATAGGAATGAGCATTATAGATCGGATCGTTCTTCCCTTCGCTCACATCAGCGGCAAAAGGCTCTCGGCTATACGGCACATTCGGATCATAGGGTTTTCCGTAGTGCTTGATGAAATCGGCAAGCCAGGGATTCGGGCAGGCGGTGTAATATGGCGGATCGGAAAGCGCCAGAATGTCTTCGTCCTCCCCGATGGGAAACCCTTCGATTTTACGAAACTCGGGGTCTTTCAATTTTTCCCGCAGGATGCCGAGGAAATGCTTCCGCCGCTCCTCGTCGTTAGGGAACGTCATGCCGAGACATTCCACCGGACCGACCGGCGTAGTTTTCGTCTCAAGATTAAAAAGGTCGCCCATCGTTTTCATTCCTCAACATCCTCCCACGAGCCGAAGGGTTCGCTTCACAAACCCATCACGCTCCCGCTGACTAACTTCCCCTTTGGGCACGCCTGCCTTGGTCACTGACTTGGTCAGTCTCTGGCCGTAAACTGCTATTGATGTCCAAGCCGACAAGATCATCCCTCTGTCTCCCGTATCTGCTCCTCTATAAACCGTTGCATCTCCTCCTTCTTAGGAAGTTCAAGCTGGTATTTAGAAACGAAAAGGCCGTTGTCCATGCCGGCCAGGGCATATTCCACCAGCGTTTGGTCGCGCTGGGTGCAGAGAAGGATGCCGATGGGCGGATTGTCACCCTCAGTCATCATGTTCTTTTTGTACCAGCTCACATAGGTGTTGAGCTGGCCGATATTTTCATGGTTGAAATGTTCGAGTTTCAGTTCCACCAGTACGTGGCACTTGAGTATCCGGTGATAAAAGACAAGGTCTACAAAGTTGTGCGTATCGCCGATCAGAATCCGCTTCTGGCGGGCTTCAAAACAGAACCCGTGGCCGAGCTCCAGCAGGAAATCATGAAGCTTATCAATGAGTTGGTCCTCCAGATGCGACTCGCTCATGACTTCGCGTGGTTTAAGCCCAAGAAATTCGAAGATGTAGGGATCGCGTATTGCCAGTTTAGGGTCGGCAGCTTCCACGCCTTTCTGCGACAGCGCCGCCAGCTTCTTCTTGTCTTTGGACAAGCCGGATCGCTCATAATAGAGGCTGCCTATCTGCCGCTTCAGTTCCCGGACCGACCAGTTGCCCCGGATGCACTCGATTTCGTAGAATGCTTGTTTCAGGTTGTCATCAAGATCGACAAGCAATTCCAAATGGCTGTAGGAAAGTCGTTGGATGATGGTATCCGGCGGGGTTCGCAATTGTGGGGACGCTGTCCCCACTTTCTCAAGTGCCTTCATTTCGGATGGCAACAGTTTTTTCAATTGTGCGGACAGTGTACCCACAATCTCAGGGTAAAGTCGGTAGAAACGAAGATAGCGATAAAGTTGGCGCCGGTTGCAGTTGCTGATCTTGAGTTTGGTAAGGCGATTGGCGAGCTCCAATAGAAGGTTATCTCCGTAAGTGGCGCGATCTGACCCGCGTAACTCGTACTCTGCGGTATAACAACCAATCAGCCAGTTCCGGAGTGTCAGACTGATATTAACCGCCCGCCCGGCCTGCGCCGCCAGTTCTTCATGCGCCTGCCGGATCGTCCCGACAAGCTTTTCAAAATTCCATTCGTGTCTATCCGTGTCCATTCGTGGTTTCTACTCCAGTACTATTCTGACCTTACCGGGCTCCTTGCCCTTGGTCAGCCCGTCTAGGTATTCGTCAAACCGTTTTCTCATTTCCGAAGGCGTTGCAGGCGAACCGCCCGATAACAGGGCTTCGCGTAGCTTGGTCACTCACTGCCTCCTTCGATTCTTTTGAGCACCTTGCGCCCCTTCTCCGTCAACCTATATTTCTGATGTTTACTCCGAGGTGACTCGGGCAGAGTCTTTTCCAAAAGGTTTAACGATTCATCGAGACGCAGCATTGCCATCTTGAAATTACCTGTTCTGGTCTTGTATCCAAGGGCATTCAACAGATCCGAAGCGCCTTGTGGTGCGCTTCTGCAGGCTCTGAGAATTGCCCATTCAGTTTCCGACATATCATGGGCCTCGTCATGGGCCTCGTCATGGGCCTTGTCATGGGCCTTGACTTGCTGGGTGCTTGCTGGGTGCTTGCTGGGTATTCCAGGGGCGACTTCACCTATGGCTCCATATTCAGGCACTTTGATGACGATTTTAAATATATCGCCTTCGATCAATTCGGGATTGGCGCCGCCATATGCCTTGCCGTACTTCATCAACTTGCGCATACCGGAACCGAGTTCATCGGCGCGGCCGATCTGGCGGAAGAAGGCTGCGATGACCGGGTTCTTG
>JAXGPH010000006.1:0-62056 GCA_040767065.1 Anaerolineaceae bacterium
GGTTGATTGAAGCGATCCAGCGCCGGATTGAGGCGCACGATATCGCCTACCAATGCTTCCGTGTAGCTGCCTCCGGCGATAGGTTTAGGGGTATTTTCCACAACCAATGACGAAGTTGAGTCTTGGAAGAATAGGATCAAGCCAACAACAAGACCGGTGACCAGAACAATCAGAAGCTGCCAGCGAAAGCGTCTCATTTGATAAATAGAAAGACAACCCCTGCTTTTAGCGAGCTGTCTTTATTCTCCATGATCTATTATGATAGCAACGGGATAAGACGCTATCAGGAGATAAGCACACTGATGAGTGCGAGCAGCAGAAAAACTACACTGAGGGCGATGGTGATGTAAAACATCACTTTTTCAATTCCACGCCGCTGAGTGTAGACACCACCAGTGTCGCCGCCTGCAAGACCGCCCAAGCCAATACCCTTGCTCTGCAAAAGCACACTGACAATCAAAGCGATTGAAACGATGATAATTGCAATATTCAAAACCATAACCTCAAGCCTCCTGCGGATCAGGTCTTGATTATACCCAATCCATTGTTTTCGTCAAATTTACATGAATTCAAATTCTACCCGAAAAGTAGAAAGCCGTTAAAAATCCGAGGGTTTGTGGTGGCAACATGACAATGTCCAAATTAACAATTTAGAAATGGTCTAAAAGCCATGAAAATAAACTGCCTGAAATGGACAATATCAGCTATCCGACTATGAATAACGCTTGCCAGCCCGGCAGAAGTTTTTATATTTTTCATTATTTCACCATCCTACTCCAAGGCTACTTGACAATCACAATGTCGGACTGCCCCGCCTTAACTTGGGCACCAGGATTTTTTACGCTGACTTTTTTATCACCAGAGGTAAAGATGACCGCAGTGCTGAGCGATTTGACTTCCGTAGCAGCTTTGATAGCTGCCAGATCCAGCTTAACCATGGGGTCACCTGCTTTCACTTTGTCGCCCTGTTTAACGAGAGCCTGGAAGCCTTTTCCTCCAAGCCTCACGGTATTCACTCCAATATGGATCAAGATCTCATAATCCTGGTTTTGAACTGCCGCAGCATGAGCGGTCGGAAATATCATTGCCACTTCGCCATCGATTGGTGAACAGATTAATTCTCCTGTCGGCTCAATGAAGAATCCATCTCCCAACATTTTCTGACTGATCGCGTCGTCCGGATAGGCGCTGATCTCATGAATGGTTCCGTCAGCTACCGCAACAACTTTAGGTTTTTTCTTAAAGAAGAACATCTTACCCTCCTGAGCAAGGTTGGAGGGCATTTCCATGCCCTCCAATATATTTTACGATTAATTCAAAACTGGAATGTCCTTGACTCTTTGACATACCGCACCTGACCGCCAGGTCTCCAGTTGACGCAGTATATAAGCAGATCGCCATACCCTGCTTGGCGGGCACAGGCACACAAGAAGCTCGCGATGACCGAGTTCCAAAAAGATTGTATTTGTTGCTAGACGAGCATATGAGTCCATCCGTACGGTGGGGGTTTACTCCCACCGCAATTTAACATTGATGCCTACAAAGCGGATGGACCAAGGCCCATCCGTACGGTGGGGGTCATGATGCTGGGAGTGAAGTGAGCAGTACTTGCTCCCACCGCCAATTCCCCTTCCAAATAACACCGCGAATGGACCCATACCCTGCTGGACGGGCACATCGTGCCCTCAATCCGCCGCTAAAGGTGATCTTAGGTGTCAATTAAGATTGATTGATGGCATGATGGCGGATTGGAAGCACGATAAGGTTTTTGTGATGATGGGTGAAGTGCTTCTAAGCTCGCCCTTGGGGATGGTTTTGAATTCGTTGAGGTAGAAAGGCAGATCGCCGCGCAAAAGAGGCTCGCGATGACGGAGTTGGGGGCATACCGCCATACCCTGATGGGCGGGCACAATCAATCGTGCAAGGGCGAGATTGAACGCACCAAAGAATTTACCAAACGAACCCGCCAAGTGCGTTCAATCTGCCATCACAACAAGAATTGTGGAGTCTAGAGGATCGAGGAAGATCGCTGGGAGACCTTACGGTCAATATCCTTGCGCGGCCTGACGGGAAGCCAGTCCAAACTCAGGAGACCGGGGAGAACCGAGCCAAAACAATGATCATGGGTTAATTGGATTAGGTGAAACTGTCAACCAGCTTTGCCCACTCAGCCATGCTGAGGGTTTCAGCACGGCGGGAAGGCTCAATGCCTGCCTCAAGCAGCCTGACTTCGACTTTATTGGCGGGCAAACTCAAGCCTGCCGATAGAGAATTGCGCAGCGTTTTGCGCTTCTGCCCAAAACCCGCGTGTGCCAACTTGAAAAACTGATCCAGTTGTGAAGCGGAGATGAGAGGTTCAGGGTACAGGCGAATGCGCAGCACTGCAGAGTCTACATCTGGCGCGGGGAAGAAACTACCTGCCGGGATGGTGCCGACAATCTCTGGTTCACCGAACACGAATACCGAAAGTGAAAGCAGGCTCATTTTGCCGTCGCGCGCCAGGATTCGTTGAGCAACCTCTTTTTGGATCGTCAGGATCACACGTGAAGGTTTGGGGCTGGCTTCAAGGAGATGGCGAATGATCGCAGAGGTGATGTAGTAGGGGATATTTGCCACTACCACGTAATTTTCCCGGCTCACGAGGTTTGCAGGATCAAGTTCCAGGATGTCTCCGTGCACGATTTGAACATTAGTAAAAGGTTTCAACGCTTCCGCGAGCGGCTCGAGCAGGTGGCGATCAATCTCAACCGCGGTTACGCGCGCGCAAGTCTGTGCCAGCAGGTAGGTCAGGCTGCCCAGTCCTGCGCCAATTTCAAGCACTTCTTCGCTGCCAGAAAGCTCCGCGGCATCGATCACTTTCAATAGACCTGCCGGCTCCACCAGGAAGTTTTGCCCCAGAGATTTCCTGGGCTGGATGTGGAAATGCTTCAGCAGGGGTTGGATGTTCAGAAACTCAAGGCTCATGGCAATATCGCTGCAACGTAAGCTGGCACCGGAGTCAGGAAATAAATTACAGTCCAGTCGTGCCAGGAGACGTAATTTTCATCATCATACCCCAAATCAATCCAATATCTGCCTGGGATCCCGTAGCCAGTGTCGGCGATGATGCCGTGCCCGTAGCCCGGCACGTAAACCGGCTGCATCTCCAATCCGTTATACCAGGAAGATGCCACGGCTACGATGCCTTTGGTGAGAGGTAAACCGGAGCGTGTTATCGCGCCATTGCTGAACTCCGAAGGATGGTAGGAAGTGGCATAGACGCTCAACTTGCGCCAATATTCAATCGTCTGCCCGTCCACCACTTCGGTTTTAATGACCACCTTGGTTCCTCTGCCTAAAACCGCATCGACGGGGTTGGAAGCTTTCCAGGGACCTTCCTCGCGAGTGAGGACGATCACGCCATTCTCTACGTGGTTTCGCTGGCGCGAAACTACCAAACCAACCTGACCCGGAGTGATCACTGAGGTTGTGTCCAACTCGGCTTCGGGGTCAAGTTGATAAGTGTAATTGAAGGCGGTCTCGTCCTTGACCAAGACGATACTTTCCGCACCCTGGATGAGGCTGATCTGTCCGTTTTCTGGCAGAGGTTGGTCCTCGGGCGGGATGGAGCGGTCAAGGTATTGGGGGGCAAGACCAAGCTCTGCCAGGGCTTCGCCCACCGTGGGAGCTGCGGACATGCCGCTGAGGGTCTGATTGCCAATGGTGACCGTAAGGCTTTTCGCTTTGGCTAGAGTGAATGTGTTTTGGTCTTGGAGCAGGGTGTCTGGCGGGGTGGAGAGGCGGTCCTCAGGTTGTAAATGAATGCCAGCTTCGGCGAGCGCTTCAGCCAGAGTGGCTTTTTGGGTGAAAAGTGTTCGGGTTTCACCATCAATTTCCACTCTGATTTGCTTTGCTGGGATAAACTGCAGCCTCGCTTCTGCGCCAATCGCTAATGGCTCATAAGGGTTGATAATCTGTTCATACTGCAAGAGCAAATCTTTGGGGAAGAGACGAATCCCGGCTTGTTGCAGCAGGTTGGCTGGCAGTAGTTCCGGGCTTTGGAGCGACAGTCTCTCACCTCTGGTTTCAATTTCCACCAGGCGAGTGCGTTGAAGGCTCAGGTGGTTTGGCAAGCTGAGAGTAAAGGTGTCGGGGTCGATCGAGGTGCGGTCGTCTGGCTGGAGTTCGTAGTTGAGCTGGCGGAGGAGCCCGCGCAAGCTGAAAGCGATGGTTCGCACGTGCAAGGTCTGCCCATCCACAGTCAGTTGATAGGGGTGCCAAAGGTGTGCAAAGAGTAAGCCAAGACCGCTCAGGACGAGCGTGATGCTCAGCACAATCAGTACTTTTCGTTGCTTAGTCATCAGAGCTTAAATGTATCACAGCCTTGGAAAACGTTGGTGGCGATGTAAATCTACTTTGGTGTGAGTCCCTGTTGCAGAATCTTCTGCAAAACATTCAACAGTCGGGATTCCCATTCATCCTTGCTCAAATCGGCAATATTCACCCAATAGCCATTTTTACCAACCCGGACGTTGGGGTCGATCTCTGGCAGCTTGCGGTCCTTAATACCGTTGGGCAAAAGGGGGTAAGAAAGCAGGATCTGGTGGTTGTTGATGCTGACCGATTCAATTCCTGCAGCTTCACCGCGCAATTTGACTTTCATCTGGAACAAAAGGTCCAACACTCCCTGGGGGATAGGTCCAAAACGGTCTGCGAACTCGATTTCTGTTTGAGCGATCTCGGTTTCACTACGCAGAGAAGCGATCCGGCGGTAAAGCTTAAGCCGCAATTCCTGATCGGGGATGTAGCTGGTGGGAATCTCGCTTGAAAGCGGCAGTTCGACGTTGATGTTGAGGCTGGGGGCTTCTATCGAAGTTTCGACTGGCAAGCCTGAATCGCTGCGCATAGCCCTGACAGCCTGACCGAGCAGCTTGGTATAAAGGTGGAAACCGACTGCGGCGATATAACCCGATTGGCGCGTGCCCAGAAGATCGCCTGCGCCGCGCATTTCCAGGTCGCGCATGGCGATAGCGTAGCCCGCGCCAAGTTGGGGATTGTCTGACAGGACTTCCAGGCGCTCCTCGCTTTCGGGGGTGGAAGCTCGCCTCTTATCGCGGAAGAGATAAGCAAACGCTCGCTGAGCGCCGCGCCCAACGCGCCCCCGCAGTTGATACAACTGCGCGAGACCAAAAGTATCTGCACGGTCCACAATCAAGGTGTTGGCGTTCGGGATATCGAGCCCGGATTCAATGATCGAAGTGCACAGGAGCACATCAATCTGCCCGGCGGTGAACTGCTGCATTACCTCAGCGAGCTGCTCTTCGGGCAGCCGGCCGTGCCCGATGCCAATCCGCGCCTCCGGGACAAGGGTGGAAAGGTGATTGTAGACCGCTGGAATGGATTGGATGCGGTTGTGGACAAAAAACACCTGTCCACCGCGATCCAATTCGCGCACAATGGCTTCCCGCACCAATTTTTCATCATATGGACCCACATGGGTGATGATCGGCAGACGTTCCTCGGGTGGGGAGTTGATATTGGAGATATCCCGAACGCCGCTGAGTGCCATGTAGAGCGTGCGCGGAATGGGGGTGGCAGTAAGGGTGAGCACATCCACCTCAGAGCGCAACTTTTTGAGATGCTCCTTGTGGGTCACCCCAAAGCGCTGCTCCTCATCAATGATGACCAAACCAAGATCTTTAAATTTAACATCTGCCGAGAGAAGACGGTGCGTGCCAATCAGGATGTCCACCTTTTTTTCAGCCGTAAGGCGGATGATCTCATCCTGAGCTTTGTTTGAACGGAAACGTGAAAGCATCTCAACGGTTACCGGGAAGACGGATAGGCGCTGGCGGAAAGTTTCATAATGTTGCTGTGCCAAAACGGTCGTGGGCACCAAAACCGCCACCTGTTTGCCACTCATTACTGCCTTGAAAGCAGCGCGCAAAGCTACTTCGGTCTTGCCATAACCCACATCCCCACAAAGCAGCCTGTCCATCGGGCGTTTGGATTCCATATCGGCTTTGACTTGTTGGATGGCAAGCAGTTGATCCTGTGTTTCGATATAAGGAAAAGAGGCTTCCAATTCTTTTTGCCAATCGTTGTCCGGTTCAAAAGCATAACCTTCGGCAGTCTGACGCTTGGCATAGAGCTCAAGTAAGTCTTGCGCAACTTCCACGACTGCATGGCGGACGCGACTTTTGGTCAGGTCCCAATCAGCGCCTCCCAGTCGACTCAACGCGGGAGGACCGCTATCGGGTCCGATATAACGGGTTATCCGATCTGCCTGGTGAATCGGGATGTATAGGACATCGTTGTCTTTATAAGCAATGGAGAGATATTCGCGCTGGACGCCTTCGATGTTGGGGGTATGCAACCCGATGAATCGCCCGATGCCGTGGTCCACATGGACGACCCAGTCGCCTGGCTTCAGATCCGCGTAGATTGTCTCGGGGGCTCCGGTGCTTAGCACGGGCCGCCGACGCGGCTGTGGACGGCTCCAACCAAAAATCTCACTGTCGGAAAGGAGGTGCTGTTGGATGTCGCCTTGCTTCAGAACCCACCCGCCGGAAATGGACCCCTCAATGAAATGCCGTTGGGTTTCTTCAGGTTTGACATCAGGGTGAGTTTCAGTCCAGAGCTGTTTCAGCCGGGCAGCCTGGCGCGAAACAACGATCCACGGTAGGTTTTCATTGTTGAGCGTCTCAATATGGTACTCAAATTCTTTGATCCGACCGGCAAAGCGCGGACCTGGTCCGAAACTGGCTGAAAGTGAGGATCCCCCCTCAGCGTTGGTGTGACCCAGTTCGAGCATTTGATGCTGGCTGAGGCTGTCGGCTAATTCAGACCAGGTCAGGTAAGGGATCGGAGCGTTCTGCGTGAGTGATTGATTGGCAATCTGGTTCGCCCTGCGTTCAGTGGACTCCTCTTCGATGTCGTTGGCAGCGGCTTCGATGAATTCCTGCCCATCCAGGAGAACCAGGGCTTCTTTGGGCAGGAAGTCGACCAGGCTGGAGGGAAATTGGTAAAGATCAGGGATTTGTAGTTCAGTCGGCTGGTAAGGCAGCTCTCCTTCAACTGCTGGGTTGAGAACGAGGGCTTCCGAAGCAGGGAAAAGCACAACCTGATCAATTTTTTCAGTGGTGCGCTGCGTGGAGGGGTCGAACATGCGCAGAGTGTCAATTTCCTGACCGAAGAATTCAATGCGAACAGGCCAGGGGCTTGAATGCGACCAGGCATCGAGAATGCCGCCACGGCGGGAGAATTGACCCGGTCGGACGACGATGTTGCTATATTCATAGCCCAACCTTACCAGGGAGGTACTGGTTTCGATCAGGTCGCGCTGCTCTCCCAGACGAATTCGCAGGGTATTTTTCAGGAAGTCCCGACGGGGAATAGTACGGGTCATGGCTGCCCGTATCGGGGCAATCACGACAGGATGGGACTGGGGGGCAGGATTGCCCGGCAACCAGTAGCGGCTAAACTCCGCGAGCACCTGCAGGCGATCATGGCGTGTGCCTTCCGACCAAGGCAAATTTTCGTAAAAAGAAGGGTTCGGTTCAGCAAAGTAGAGGTTTAGGCTTTCTGGCAGCCAAAAACCAAGTTCGTCGAAGAGCGATAAAGCCCGGTCTGCCCGATTTGTGAGCAGGAGGATGGGTTTGTCGAGGTCGTGGTGCAAGGCAGCCAGCACTGCCAGGCGAACCGCACGCGGCAGTCCCAGACCGCGCAGGCTGCCGCCGGTGTAATCACCTTCCTGCAGCCTGTTCAGCAGATCCTGATAAGCGGGCAGACTGGCTAGTGGCGCAAGCAAAAAATAATCAGCTGACTTCCCCATTATATTTGTTCATGGTCTTTGTCAGACCTTCAGTAATGAAGGTCTGACAGGCTTCTACTGCTGTTTGCAGTACGATATTCAGAAGGTCTTGTTCGGATGGAAGAAAATCTTTGAGGACATACTCCACTGGGTCCATCTGACCCGGTGGTCGTCCGATTCCCAGGCGCATCCGCGGGAATTCCTGCGTTCCAAGCAGGGTGATGATGGATGCCATACCGCGCTGTCCGGAGGTGCCGCCGCTGGGGCGCAGGCGCAGTGTGCCGAAGGGAAGGTCAAGATCGTCATGAATGACCAGCAGGTTGGAAAGCGGCAGTTTATAAAAATGCACCAAGGGCGCCACTGCCCGACCGGACTCGTTCATGAAGGTCATTGGTTTAACGAGAACGACTTTGCTTTCGCCAAATCTACCCTCGCCAAGCATGGCTTTGAATTTGAGGCGCTTCACCTGGATGTTAAGGGCGTCTGAAAGTTTATCAATTGCCAGGAAGCCAACGTTATGCCGGGTATGGCGGTATGTTGGCCCTGGGTTGCCAAGTCCGACGATCATGATGGGAAAATCCTTGTTGATGTCTTCCATATTCCCTCTGCTTTCGCAATCTTTTATTTTAACACGGAATAGCATCTGCCGCTCACATCGCATTGCCACAATGTCAACAATATCAACATAATATCAAGCGGTTGTGGTACGGTTGATGCCCGCGTCAACTTAATGATATGAGGAAAAGGCGGACCTTTTCCCTACGATGGTCTAATGGCGAGTGATGGCATAATGGGCAAACCTCTCGTGTCTGCCCAGATCGATAAAAATAAATGTAGTCCTTCGTAGGTCGGATTGAGACTGCCCTGCAGCCTCTGATTAACACGCACCTCACGCGGGCTCACTCCGACATAGTCCTCAGAATTAACATTTTCCATGTCGAAAAAGGTAGATCGCCATGCCCAGCTTCACGAGCACAGGCGCAAAGGAAGCTCGCGATGACGTGGGGATCCACCACTGCGAGCCACGATTCTGGCGAAGGAGCCAACTTACCAGAGCATGAGGGGCGTGGCAGTCTGCAGTTTTGATTGTCTACAAAGATAAAACCAGATCGCCACGCAATAGAAGCTCGCGATAACGAAATCAAAGGCGGATCGCCGTGAAAAAGAGGCTCGCAGCGATACCCGGCCTACAAAGGAAAGAACCCCCGTAGGTCGGAATGAGACTGCCCTAAGGAATTTTCCCACACAAACCTTCCGCAGGCTCACTCCGACAGTCTCTTTTCGGCGGAGTCCGCAACGGAAGCGGATTCCGCCCTACGAACAAATCTGGATTCTTACGAACAAATCAGAAAAAGTTAATTCGCTTCTGGTTCAAGGCAACCTTCAGTTCAAGACTCTGGATGACCGTTAATTGTCGTTCTTTTTTGATTTTCCATGCGATCTGATCATCAGCACGGTGCCAATCACGCCCGCCAATCCCGCCAAAATCACCAGTGGACGCTCAGTTACCCACAGTAGACCTTTCAATCCACCTCTGCCAGCAGAGATGAGGGCTGTCCTGGGCAATTCCACCTCGGCCTGCCAATCAAAAGTGACCAGGCGCGGCAAAAACCCCTGCCAAACGCAACCCTCGAGACTGAAGACATAGATTGGCTTGCCGCTGCGGCGCGCCAGACGCAGATCGGTCGCGAACTCATCCCAACTTAGATAGGGCACATTCTCAAGGGCACCTGCCTGAATGCCGCCTCCGGTATTGCCAATCCCAATCGCCTGGGCTTTTTGGGCGTAGCTCCACAATATTGACTGTCCGTGCGGTCTGAAAAAGCTCGAATACAGCATCAAAACTTCCCTGTCTACCGGTATTTCCACCAGACCTGCCACTCGCTGCAAAACAGTTGAGCCTGCCTCACGGTCATCCACGATCAAAGGAAAATGATAGCTCTCAACCAAATATCCATCCTCATGGATTTGCGCGACCAATGCTTCATAGGCATTTTTCGCAATTTTGTAGGTTTTGGTATCTTTCAGGCGTCTGAGTGCTTTTTGGATGGCAGCTCCACGATCATCAGCGAAACCTTTCAGTTCATTGATATCCGTTTCAATGTCCAGACCAACCGCTGACCATTCGAGCTGGTTTTCTTCGCTCCAAATCTTGAATGCCTGGTAACGCGCCGTTGCCTCAGTGTAATTCCCAAGGTTGAACCAATACCCCTGCTCCTGTGGGAGCAGTAACCAGGCAGTCACTGGAATGCCAAGGCGGTTGAGTTTTTGGACTACATTTGCACGTTCAGAAGAAAAGTCAAGGATGCCCAGCGAGATTCCGGCGTTAAGCGTCTTCAGATCATCAAAAACAAAACGATCTTCAAAGAGCTTCTTTAAATCTTCGGCATTTAATTCGCAAAAGAAAGTTAATTCTGTTTTCATAAGATAATCAGCTTAATTATCATTAACCCGAATGAATGGAATCTGTTACTTCCTGCCCTCAGAAGTCAGGATAGGTTTTTTGGCGGGGATGCCAACTGCACGCGGGAATTCCCTGGGCGTATGGCGGAGTTTGTCGATGAGCACCAGGGTGCCTTCCCCTTCAATGCCGTCGAAATTCAAGCGCAGCAGGTCGCTCAATTCTCCACCGCAAAGATCGACGATCTTTCCAGCCTCCAGGATTTCCATCGGACCACGCGTTCCTTTTTGCATCAGACACCTCCCGCCCACCTTCACCAAAGGCAAAAGATATTCAGCCAGTGTTGGGGCAGGCGCGACCGCCCGGGCGATGGCAATGTCGTAAGCCTCGCGGTGCTGAGGCATGCGGGCAACTTCTTCAACGCGCTTGGAAAGTACCGTAACGTCCGACAGATCTAGTGTTTCAACTATATGTCGGCAGAAACTAGCTTTTTTATCGACCGATTCCACCAGCGTCAACCGTAAATCCGGGATGATAATTTTGACTGGCAGTCCCGGAAAACCCGCACCACTGCCAACGTCAATCAGGCTTTCAGGCCATTTTTCAAAGCCAAGAAAACAGGTTAAGGAATCAAAAAAGTGTTTTTCCTGGATTCCCTTTTCATCACGAATTGCCGTCAGGTTTATCTTTTTATTCCATTTCAGCAATTCCTCTTGCAGAACCTGAAATTGCCAACGTTGTAGATCACTCAAGGTGATTCCAAGATGCCTGTCTGCTAAATTAATCCAATTTTCCATTACCTAATTATATACAGGCACGATTACTTATTAGCTGAAAATGTTAGGACATTTCTAAATTGCCTTGACACAGAGGGACAGGTATTTCTTCTCATTAGTTCTTTTGTACACAAGTTGATTCGTTTTTACCCTTGTTTTTGCCCGTAGTGCCTCAATAGAAATGCTTATTTTACCTTTTCAGCTAAAGTAATGTTGTTTGTGAGGCAATGCGCATACGGTGGGAATAAACCCCCACCGTACGGATGGGCTTTAGTCCATCCGCTTTATTGGCATAATTGGCAAATTCTGGTGGGAGTAAACCCCCAGAGGGACAGGTATTTCTTCTCATTAGTTCTTTTGTACACAAGTTGATTTGTTTTTACCCTTGTTTTTGTCCGTAGTGCCTCAATAGAAATGCTTATTTTACCTTTTCAGCTAAAGTAATGTTGTTTGTGAGGCAATGCGCCTGATGCTCTCATTATTCCCCCGTAACAAAACCTCTTAACACCATTCCAATAAAAATAGTAGTCTTATCATATTTACCTTGAAGCGTTGATTTGTTATAGTTATAATTAATTGGGAAAGTGAGGTGAGAATGAAAAAATTTTTTTCAGAATTTAAAGGATTTATCACTAAAGGCAACGCACTCGATCTGGCTATCGGTGTCATCATTGGTGGCGCTTTCGGTGCCATCGTTAATTCGTTGGTTGAAGACTTGATCATGCCCGTTATTGGCATGCTTCTGGGTAAGGTCAATTTTTCTGACCTGTTTATCCAGCTGAATAAAGCGGCTGTTAGCCTTCCTGCTGGTACTACTTTGGCTGCTGCCAAGGAAGCTGGCGCGGTGGTTTTCGCTTATGGCAATTTCTTGATGGCTGTAGTTAATTTCCTGATCATTGCCTTTGTCATTTTCCTGCTTGTCAAAGCCATCAACAAAATTCGCAAACCAGCAGAAGTCCCTGCGGCAGCTTCAACCACCAAGACCTGCCCATTTTGCAAGACTGAGATCCCGCTCGAAGCAACCCGCTGCCCTAACTGCACTTCCCAGTTATCATGATCAGATCAGAAATCAAAAAAGCTGTCCAGCAGACAGCTTTTTTGATTCAGGCATGCTACAATTTGCGAATGCAAAATCAAATCCACTTTGGTGATAATCTGCCATTCTTGCAGAAACTGCTCAGCGACACGGTCGACCTGATCTACATCGATCCGCCGTTCAACACCGGCAAGATGCAATCGCGCAGGCAGATCAAAACTACCCGCTCGGACTCAGGCGATCGGATGGGTTTTGGAGACCAAAGCTATACTACCGAGGTCATTGCCACCCGTGATTATCGCGACAGTTTTAAGGATTACAGGGCCTTTCTTGAGCCCAGGCTGCTGGAAGCCTACCGTATTCTCAAACCATCCGGCAGTTTGTATTTCCACATTGACTTCCGCGAGGCACATTATTGCAAGATCCTGCTGGATGAGATCTTTGGGCGTGAAAACTTCCTGAATGAGATTATCTGGGCGTACGATTTTGGCGGGAGGGCTAAAGATCGCTGGCCTGCCAAGCATGATAACATCTTTTATTACGTAAAAGATGCTCGGAATTACACCTTCAACAGGCAGGATATCGACCGTATCCCGTACATGGCTCCGGGTTTGGTGGGGGAAGAGAAGGCAAAGAAGGGAAAACTCCCTACTGATACCTGGTGGCATTCCATTGTGGGTACAAACAGCAAGGAAAAGACCGGTTATCCGACCCAAAAACCCCTGGGTGTGCTCGAACGCATTATCCGCGCATCGTCGAACCCGGGAGATTTGGTCCTGGATTTCTTTGCTGGCAGCGGTACCACGGGAGCGGCATGCCTCAAACTGGGACGGCGCTTTATCCTGGTGGATAACAATTCCCAGGCGATTGAGGTCATGCGCAAGCGTTTCGAAACCGAAGATATAGAGTGGACCAGAGATGAGTGACAACGAGGTATATCCAATTATAGATTTTGACCCCGACCGGGAAGCGATCATCAGACCCTTCATTACCGAAACACCCCCTGACTTTCCCGAATTGGTGGTGATGTGCTTTTTCAAGGAAGTTGTCGAGAAGGTTGCCGAACAATATGCAGCCAAAACAGTCTATGTCGGCAAGTCTGAGGTGGGTCTGGTTCCTTATTACGAGATAAATTATCAAGGGAAACGCCTGGGCTTCTTCCAGGCGCTGGTAGGCGCGCCGCTGGCAGCGGGTTTCATGGAGAAAGCCATCACCATGGGCGGCAAGAAGTTCATCGCTTGCGGCGGATGTGGGGTGTTGAATCCTGCCTTGGCGGTTGGTCATTTGTTGATTCCTACAGCTGCCGTAAGGGATGAGGGCACTTCTTACCACTACTTACCGCCCGCGTTTGAAATCCCCTTGAACCTAAAAGTGGTGCAGCGCATCGAGAGTGTGGTGAAGGAGGAAGAGCTGGAATATCTCCTGACGAAAACCTGGACGACCGATGCCCCTTATCGTGAAACCAAGGCTCGCGCCGCCAGATTCAAGCAGGCTGGCTGTGATTGCGTGGAGATGGAGGCCTCTGCCCTGGCGGCAGTAGCGGAATTTTATGGCGTCGAATTTGGCGCGATTTTCTATAGCGGGGATTTGGTTCATGCAGATGGTTGGGACAATCGCGGTTGGAACGATAGAGCTGAGATCCGTGAAAACCTGTTCTGGCTTGCTGTCAGAGCCTGCCTTAGTTTGAAGGAGTAAAAGGAAAATGCCTGTTGTTGATTCACATCTAAAATCGTTGCAAGAAAACGGAGCATTATCTGGTTTTCTGGATGCGCCAGATATCTTACTGCCCAACTACGCTGGATTTGGTTTGGCAAACCTGACTCCAAGCATCAGCCACTGGCTTGGCGGACCGGAACTTTCTGCCCCTGTTTTCGCGGACGCCATCCTAAACCATTTTGCGCCGCGCTACAAAAGGGTCGTGCTGCTCCTGGTGGATGCTCTTGGTTATAATCAGTTGATCGAATTGATGGAACGCGGACAGGCAGACTTCTGGCAGCGAAACCTTGCTAAAGCAATCCTGCTACCCATAACCAGCATTTCTCCCAGCACAACTTCCACCGCTCTGACCACCATCTGGACCGGCACTACTCCCCAGGAGCACGGCATCATTGGTTATGAGATGTGGGTTAAATCTCTTAGTATGGTTATCAACACCATCTTGCATTCACCCATCACTTTTTCTGGGGATGTGGGTGGGCTGGCAAGGGCAGGCTTCGACCCCGCGGATTTTCTTGGGATGACGCCTTTGGGTGAACAGTTCGCGACCAGGGGCATAGAGACTCACGCCTTCGTTCCGGCAAGCATTGCAAATTCAGGGCTCTCAAGAATGCATCACATCGGCAGCCAACTCCACG
This sequence comes from Anaerolineaceae bacterium, assembly GCA_040767065.1. Lineage (GTDB taxonomy): Bacteria > Chloroflexota > Anaerolineae > Anaerolineales > Anaerolineaceae > Mesolinea. The sequence goes on from JAXGPH010000006.1 coordinate 14,360, forward strand.
GCTATACTGCGGAGAGTGATCTTCTGGCAAATCTGCGCGATCTACTAAACTCCCGCCCAAACAATCCCAAGTTCGTGTATGCCTATTGGAGCCTTGTGGACAGCCTCATGCATCATTATGGCACTTATAACGAACGCGTGACGGAACAATTTAGAAGTTTCAGTGACGCGTTTGAACGCATCCTGCTAGCCAAACTCGAGCCTTGGGCGCGTGAGGATACTCTTTTTCTGCTTGTGGCAGACCATGGTTCGGTTGAGACTCCCTACGATCCCAAATACGACTTGCGCACCCATCCTGACCTGATGAATATGCTGGTGATGCAGCCGACCTGTGAGGGCAGATTGCCTTACCTCTACCTAAAACCAGGCGAGGAGGAGGCGGTGCGGCAGTACTTTGAACATGCCTGGCCAGGTCAATTCAGTTTGATTACGCGCCAACAGGTGTTGGATTCTGGGCTTCTTGGTCGTGGAACTCCTCATTCTGACCTTGAAAACCGCATCGGTGACCTGGCTGCCATCCCGCATGGGAAAGCGTACCTCTGGTGGGTAAACAAACCAAACGTAATGCGAGGGCGTCATGGCGGTTTGCATCCGGATGAGATGTTGGTTCCGCTTTATGCCCTCTCGCTCGATTGAGAGCTTATAAGTTGATTTCGCGGTGACCGTAGCAATTGGTAACGCACGTGTTACCGTGCATCGTTTCACGGGCTTTAAGCGGATTGTAGAGGTGAATATGCCCGTGCAGGTGCAATTTCGGGCTGAAATTTTCGATTAACCAGCGGAAAGCGTCTACTCCCTTGTGGGCTGGATCATCCTCGTCGTGGATTCCTGTTGGAGCTGCATGGGTGATGAATACGTCCAGGTAGCGCCCATAGCGCATTTTGTTAAACAGTAACTGGGGCACCAGCCCAAAAACCATCTGCCACATCTGCCGTTGTGTGTACTGATAGGCGCGCCTGTTATAGAATAAGCTGCCTTCGATGCCAGCCAGAATCAGATCTAACTGGGGATCGTAAATGACCTGACGGTGCAGATTGATGGCACCTTGCGGATGATGACGCACTTCTCCTTCACTGTCTTCCACGTCAAAGACATGATTGCCTTGGACGTAATAGAGGGGTAAATCGAGCATACTCACCACATATTCAAGGTAGTACCAAGGGAGATCACCGCAACTGATAACCGCATCCAATCCTGGAAATCGTTCCCGGATACGGGAGCTGTAAACGGCAGGCACCTCCACATCGCTCAGACAAAGCAGCTTCATCTGTCCTGCGCACTTTTAGCCACAGCAACTGCTGCAGCCATCCCGCCTTCATGTGTGATAGAAACCGCCCACTCATCCAACCCTTTTGCTTGCGCAACTTCCAATGCGGCTCCGTGCAGAAAAACACTGGGTTCTCCGCTTGGGGCATGAAGGATTTCGATGTCCTGCCATGCAACCTTGCCAATTCCTGTGCCCAGTACTTTTGAAACGGCTTCCTTGGCAGTAAAGATTCCTGAAAGCATGGCATTATCGCCTTGTGCCTGAGCGAGTTCGGTTTCGGTATAGACCCGCCGGATAAAACGGGCACTGATGGCGGGATTTACCTCGGTCAGGCGTGAGATTCGCAAGAGGTCAATGCCGCATTTAATCATTGGAGTGCCTTTCCGGCTGAGGTGATGACTAATTTTTCCAGATCCCAATAGCGTTGGGCAGAATTTAGAACCTCTTCAGCCGTGATGCTTTCGATGATGGAGGGCAGTTGACGCAGGTAATCCAGGCTGTAACCATAGCGTTCGATGCTGACTAAAATGGAAGCGATGCCCGCGTTGGTCTCGAGCGAGAGGGGGAGCCTCCCTATAGCCTGGGTCTTAACATCTTGTAGTTCCTGCTCGGTCACTGGTTCACTGCAAAAGCGAACAAGTTCCTGTTTGAGAAGTACTATGGCTTTTTCGAGATTGTCCGGATTGACCCCAGCCGTGATCTTCCAGGCTGTTGGTCCGATACCAGCCCCCAGGTGGCTGGAGACCTCATATGCCAAACCGGCTTTTTCGCGCACAACCTTACCGATGCGTCCCATCAAACCGTATTGTCCGAGAATGGAGTTTCCAATGGAACAGACCTGGTAGTCACGGCTGACTGTCTTTGGGGCTGGAACGCCAATAATCAGGTCACTCTGATTTTTGCCTTCAAGCGTCACATGGCTGCGAATGGAGCTTGCAGGCGGTGTGAAAGGCGGGAGCGTCTCAGGAGGGGATTGGGTGTTGTTTTGCCAGGTGCCCAGAGTTCTCGAAAAGATTTCTCGTGCAACATCTGGCTCAATGCCGCCACAGACAGCCATTACCAGCCCGTTTGGACCATAGTGGTTCGCGTGGAAGGATTCCAACTGCTCCAATTGGATGCGAGAAACAGTCTGCGCGTAGCCGATGTCAGGGTGGGCATAGGGGTGAGAGCCATAAAGGGCGCGGTTGAAGGCTTGCGATGCCACTTCAGCGGTATCCTGGTTTTGAATGGCGATCCCGGTCAGAATCTGATTGCGGACACGTTTGAACTGTTTTTCCGTGAATGCTGGCTCCTGGATGACCTCCGCCAGTAAACTCCAGATGGTCTCAAGGTCTTCCCTGAGACACTGACCAAAAAAAGCAGTTGAAATGTGTCCAGTGCTAAGTGAGAGAGAAGCGCCAATGCTTTCGATCTTGTCGTGCAGTTGTTGGAAGTTTAGATGCTTTGTGCCAGTCATCAGCATATCGGTCGTAAAGGACGCCAGACCGTGCATTTCACCAGGATCCGCAATGGAACCTGGCTGCATGTAACCAGTAAAATACACCGCCGGGCTGGTCAGATTTGGATAGGCGAGCAGGGTTGTGCCGTTGTTCCAGGTCTCGCGCAGGATGGTGCTGGAATCAGGCATCGAGTTGTTCATGAACCCTCCTGCGAGTTGCTTGCCCGGTAAATTCCAACCACACGTTGATCTTGCCGCAAATACTTTTGAGCAGTTTTGAGCACCTGGCTGGGCGTGACCAAGCTCAGGCGGGTCAGATACTCTGCAACCCATCGATAGTCTGCAAACGAACTGGCATAGCCCATCCAGAAACCCTGGTTGGTGATGTTTTCACTGCTATACGCGAAGAGTGCACGGGCTTGCTTGATGGCGCGTTCAATCTCCCGAATGCTTAATTCACTGGAGGTAATATGGCGGATCTGCTCATCTATGATTTGCAATGCAGTCTCGGGGTTCCCGTTCGGCTGGATAGTCGCAAAGACCTTATACACACCAGGGTCGATGTTCGCGGAAAGATCTCCAAAAACTGAGGCAGCATAATCCTCTTCAACCAAGGCTTGATAAAGCCTTGAAGTACGGTTGTTGATGCTGCCACTGCCAAACATGTTAAGGGATGAAGGTCCGCTCAACAAGCTTTCAATAATGAGATAGGCAAAGAAATCCGGATCACTGGCAGCAGGGCTGCGCCAGGCGATTTCCAGGTAGTGTGCTTCGCCCGGGCCTTCCATTTCAATCAGCTCGCCGTGGTTAAGCGTTGTTTCAGGGTTGGGAATACTCTTGTTCATTGGAACCGAATGGATACCGCCAAACAAAATCTCCACTTCTTCCAGAACGGCTTGAGGGAAGATATCACCGGCAATGCAAAGGATTGCGTTTGCGGGTTGATAATAATTACGATAATGCTGGTATAAATCATCCCGGGTGATGCCAATCAGGTCTTCTTTGGAGCCCAGAACTTCATTACGGTAAGGGTGGGATTGGAAGGAGTGCTGCTGTACAGCTTCATCCAGCCGAAACTCGGGATAGTTTTCGGACCCCTCGCGTTCCGAAAGGATCACAGTGCGCTCGGTCTCCACTTCCTCAGGGTCAAAAAGACTATTAACCATGCGATCAGCTTCGAGCTCGAGGGTTGTATGCAAGTGGACTGAAGGCATTGTTTCAAAATAGGTCGTCCAATCTGAGCTGGTGAAGGCGTTTGCATAACCGCCGACGCGCGATATCAGATTGTCGATATCTTCGCCGGTATATTTCCGGGTACCCTTGAATTGCATGTGCTCCACCCAGTGGCTCAAGCCGGTCTTGCCTGGGAGTTCATTCCTCGATCCGATTCCATACCAAATCCAGGTGCTCGTGACTGGGGCGGTGTGAATTTCCTTGAGCATCACACGCAGTCCATTTTTGAGCTGAAACTGATGAAGATTGTGATTTAGATTAATGGGCATGGGGATCAGGATTTGCCGTGTTGAGCACGCTTTGTTCTTTGGGGAGGTACTTCTTTGTTCTGAGCAGTAACAGCAACCCGATGCAAATGACGATAATGCCAATCATCACGCCGCGCGACTGCAGCGTGCCGAGTAAGACGTAGGGAAGAGGGTTGGTGCCAAAGCCAAAGGCATCCGCAAGGGCTGTAAAGACACAGATCACATAACCTGTGGCAATGATACGCGTGCCAAAGTCAGCTCTGAGCGGCTTGGGACCACCATTCCAAAAAGCGATGAGCACACCAGTCGCGGAAAGGGTCATCAGTCCGATCCCGAGCAGGATAACGATGATCTGCACGAAGCCAATATACCGACCTCGATCCAAGCCAAAAAGGTCTGGTCGCAATCCAGTCAACAAGATCAAAAAACCCAGCATGAGACCAGTCAGCCCTGCCCTGACCTGGAACTTCGGGAAAGTTCCCGGTTTGACGGTCTTTTTAGGGTTGTTGGGGTCCAGCAGAACATCTGGTTGGTTCAAAGAGGTTCCTTCGTCTTAATCAGGCAGTGTGGTTTTGACCATGTCGAGGAAGTTCCCCGACGCGATCCTGTCGATCTCTTTGGAATCATACCCTAATTCTTCAAGGAAGGGGAACAGGCGCGGTAAATCAGCGATGGTATTGATTTCTACAGGCACTTTTTCAACCCCAAGCCCGCCATCAAAGTCGGTGCCGATACCGACGTGGCGCGCGTCACCTGCAATCTGGCAGATGGCGTCGATCTGTTCCGCCACCAATCGAAGCGAGACTGCGGGTTTGCCACCGTCTTCGTTCCAATCAGCGTTGAGGAAGGCGTTGATAGGCATAACACCAATCACCCCATTGCGGGCGATCAGTTTGTTGATTACCTGATCGCTCAGGAGTCTGTTTGAGTTATAGCCTTTTACCAATTTTGCGGCATTGGCATGGCTGGCGATGATTTGCCCGGGGTAAAGATCCAGGCACTCAAGCGCTGCTGGTTCGTCCATATGGGAAAGATCAAGCACAAACCCTACCTCTGCCATCGCACGGATGAGGTCCTTACCCTCATGAGTGAGTTTTCCAGGTTCCCTGGTTCCTCCGCAAAAGCGATTACCTGCCCAGGCTAACCCAATGACGCGCAGACCACGTTCCCACCAGGCTGGCAGGTCATCCAAATCGACGATACCTTCCGCGCCTTCCATCAAGGGAATGATGCCGATTGGTTTCAGCGTGTTAGTTTGGGTTTGCCAAAGCTCCATGTGGCTTTTGAGGTCTCTTTTGGTGAGGACAAGGCGAAAGGCTTCGGATTGGGTCTCTGCCAATTTGTGGTAGAAGTCCAACTGATTCCAGTAAATGCGATGGGCTTCGGTCGGCGTGTTGTAAAACTGCTCACCCTTAAATTTGGGGTTGTGATGGCGCTCAGGAACTGAAAAGAGCGTCCCAAAAACCAACCCCACCTGGGCGGCGTTGTACTCAGGCAAGCCAAGCAGGGATCCTCCGCCGTAGACGTCGTTGCCGGTTTGGCGATCGCGCAGGCGGGTCTGAGCATTTGGCAGCCTGTAATCACGACCGAGAATGGTAATGTTATAGTCAAGGTCTTGGTGGGCTTCAAGGATAAAGGGCATTGATAGAAAAAACGCCGGTTTTTTTTTGCCGGCGTTTGTCTTTGTTGAATAGTTAGTCTTCTTTAACTTTTTCGTCGGCTTCGGCTTCTGCTTCCTCAACGGTGTCCGCAACTGTTTCGGGGGCTTCGGCTGGGGCTTCTTCGACAACTTCCTGGACTTCCTCAACGGTTTCCGCAACTGCTTCGGGAGCTTCGGCTGGAGTTTCTTCGACGGCTTCCTGGACTTCTTCAGCAGTTTCCGCAACTGCTTCGGGAGCTTCGGCTGGGGCTTCTTCGTGCTTCTGGACTTCCTCAACAGTTTCGCCTTTGCTTCGGGAGCTTCGGCTGGGGTTTCTTCCATAGCTTCTTCAGCGGGTTTAGGAGCTGCTTCGCCAAACATGGTGGCGATGGTCTCACCTTCAGTGCTGCGGGTCAGGTCGAAATCGGCTGCAAGGGATTTCCAGTCAGAGTCTGCATAAGCAGGTGAGATCCACGCGCCGCAAGCTCAAGCCCGATGCGATGGTCTTCATCCTCGATTTTTAAAATGCGCAGTGTAACTACGTCGCCAACTTTTACAACTTCCTTCGGATGATCCACACGGTGGTCACCTCAGCTCGGAAATGTGGAATCAGACCTTCGAGATCCCCAGGAACATTCAGACGCGCAAAAGCACCAAAACTAGTCAGCCGAGTAATTTCACCTTCAACCAATTGACCAATCTTAAAGGTTTTGACCTGATCCGACCACAGGTCTCCCCTGCAGCTGGCGAATGGACAACCCGATGCCCGTTCGCGGTCAATGCTGATGATCTTTACCTTTACTTCTTGTCCGACCTCAGTACTTCACTGGGGTTGACGACGATCCCAGGAAATCTCGGACATGTGGACCCAGTCCATCAGCTCCGCCGATGTTGACGAAAGCACCAAAATCTGCGAGGCTGGTGACACGACCCTTGCGCACTTCGCCTTCTCGTTCTTCAGGACTTTGTCGCGGATCATATCAGCGCGTTTTCGGTGCGCAGCGCTCACTAAGGATCAGGCGATGGCGCTCCCGGTCGACTTCAATAACACAAACAGTAATCGGATCACCAACAAAACCTTTATATTTGGCTTCGGGTGTCTCACCGGACATGGAAAGCCTGCGGCTGAGACTGAGTTGGGAAGCAAGGGATGAAGCCACGTATTGTAGACAACGGAACCAGCAGCCCGCCTTTGTTATAACCAACCACGGTGGGATTCTAAGCGTTCGCCAGAAGCCATGGCGGCTTCAGCATCGATCCAGCTTTGTTCTTCCACCGCGCGAACAAAGGAAAGGTAAGATTTCCATCCTGATCATGTGGAGTGACCACATATACCGGATGAGCTTTTACCAACCTCGAAAGTTGCAAATTGCGCGCTCTTTCAGGATCGCCGCCAATTCCTTGCCGACGATCAGTCCTTCGGACTTGGCACCAACTGCCTGACCAGGATCTGGGCCGCAATTGCTGGCGATGATGCCGTCACCAGTTTCACCCGCAACTGGCATTTGGAAAGAGAGAAAAGTCCTCAGAATCGAGATATTCTCCCATCAAACTTTCCATGGTTTGTTCTTTTTCGTTTTCCTGATTACTCTGGTTTGCTCCTGCCCGCTGCAGATTGTCGTTGTCTGACATTGAATGAACTCCGAATTAAGATTTGGTAACGATTATAGACCCAGAATCAGAATCCCGCAACCCAAATTCCTAAAATGAATCGAGGAAATCTTCGATCTCACAGCGAGATCAGGCCGAAAAGGTTTATTCTTCCTTGAGTGGCGGGTAATCACCCCAATCGAGGACCTCACGCGTGCCCGTTTGAGGATGGGCAGAGCTGATAATGCCTTGTTCTTCCAGCTCATCAACCAGGCGTGACGCGCGTGTATAGCCAATGCGTAGTTTTCGCTGCAGCATTGAGACAGAAGCGCGCCCTTCCTTGCGAATGATGCGCAGAGCTTCTTCGGTCAGTGGGTCCTCGTCCGGATCTTTTTGGAGTTCTTTCCAAAGAGGTTCCTGGGTTAGAGGAAGACTGTTACCGCTGGTGTAGAGTGCTTTGTCAGGGCGTTCTGGGGCACCGTTGGTGGTGGATTGTGCCTGCCAGAAACGCGCCAAGCGGGATACTTCCTCTTCTGAGACGTAGGCGCCCTGCAGTCTAACAGGGGCAGGAGCATCCGGAGCCTGGAAGAGCATATCCCCACGGCCAAGCAGGCGTTCTGCGCCCGGCTGGTCCAGGATGACCCGGCTGTCCATATTGGATGCGACGCAAAAGCGATTCGTGCAGGGAAGTTGGCTTTGATCAAGCCGGTAATCACGTCCGTTGAAGGGCGCTGCGTGGCGATGATGAGGTGAATGCCTGTTGCGCGCGCCAGCTGCGCCAGCCTGGTCAGACAGCGTTCGGTTTCATCCGGTGCCAGCAGCATCATGTCTGCCAGTTCATCGATGACCACAACGATATACGGCAGTGTTTTGCCGCCTTCCGTGCTGACTTTCTTGTTGTATTCCTCGAGATTTCGGACGCCAAAATTTTCAAATATGCGGTAGCGCAGATCCATCTCACGCAGCATCCATTGCAGGGCGCCGACCACTTTCTCCGGGTCCATGATCACATCCGTCAGAAGGTGAGGGATGCCGTTATAGACAGAGAATTCCACTCTTTTGGGGTCCACCAGGAGCAGCCGTAGTTGATCAGGGTTGAGGCTTAGCAAGTAACCCGTCAGGATCGCGTTTACGCAAACGGACTTACCAGAGCCAGTTGTGCCGGCGATCAAGAGATGCGGCATGGCGGTCAGATCGGTGGTGGTGGGGACTCCGGTTACATCCTTGCCAAGTGCGAATTTGAGGGGGACTTGTTGTTCTGGTAGGGGAGGCTGGTTACAAGCTCGAGCATGGACACCATGCTTGGTTTTAGATTCGGAACTTCGATGCCAACATAACCCTTGCCAGGAACCGGTGCCTGGATGCGAATTCGGGAAGCCTTGAGTGCCATCGCCAGATCATCCCCCAGGCGGGTAATATTACTTACCCTCACACGCGTTCGCCCGTTGCGGCTTTCGTTGTATTCCGGTTCCACTCCGAACATCGTAATTGCAGGACCGCGCCTGATCTCGACAACCTTGCCTGGCGCGTTGAAGGAGCGCAAGGTTTCTTCGATCACCCGCGCCTTGTCCTCATCGGATTCCTCGTCGACAGGGGCAGTCTGGATTGGATTAAGGATCTCTTCGGGTTCAGGCAGTACCCAGGTTTTTACAGGTGTGCCTGCCTCACTCGTCATTGCACTGGAGACGGATGAACTGACAACAGGTTCGATTGGACCAGTCTGATGGGTCACGCCCTCTAATTCTTCAGTCTCATTGATCTCTTGCAGTCCTTCAGCCTTCCGGTGGCGTTCTTCCGCTTTCTTGCGCAGGAAATTAGCGAATCTTGAATGGCTGTGCTTGAATTTTTCCGCCAGCCAGCTCACAAGGTCCGACATGGAAAGATCAATCAAGAGTACCAGGGCAACAAGCAGCCAGGCAACCAGGACGATTATGGTGCCGGCTTTGCCCAAGCCAGTCTCCAAAGCACGATAGATCCCTCCGCCGAGGATTCCGCCACCAGCAGGGGTGGACACGCCGCTAAAACTGACATCAAGCAATTGGAACGGGCCGGCAAGTTGAAAAAGTCAGCCCCATTCCGATAACCCTTTCGGAGGATACTCCAGGAACCTGTCCATCACGAGCAAGAACCAGGCACCAATCAGTAGAAGAACAAGCGGTAAAGCGTACGCTCCCCAACCGATCCAACGCCGCAAAAAGTTCGACCAAATTAGCGTGAGACCGCCGGAATTGGCGGTCAAAAGGCTCACAAGGGTAAGCAAGCCAATGACTATCATTACAATTCCAGCAATATCCACTTTCCTTTCTGCTGAAAGGGGGTTGGTGCTGGTTGGGTGATCTTTTTGCGGGGAGCTGTGGTTTTGGTTGAAACAGGATTCCTTGAACGGGAAGCCTGGGGGTTGTTTTTTCTGGCACGGCTTGGCGTTCTATTCGTGGTGCCCGATTTCTTTTTGCTTCCAGGACTATTTTTGGTTTTACTTGTTGCTGTACTCCGCGCCATTGCGATAGGGCTCACTTTCCTTTACTTTTCGAATTATAGCATGTGACCCTTAGTCTCTGTTATGGCTTTGCTACACAATGGCTTTGCTACCGTTCAAAGATTATTTTAAATCTCTTGTAGGTTTGGAGGTTTGGTTTGTAGGTTTGGCTTGCATAATCGGATAAAACGGTTATAATCAATGCGTAATTGAAACTATCGAATTAAAAACCCTGCCATCCTTCTAATACAATCCTTGATAATTAAATGGAAATTGTGCTGCTTTAGTCTGTTAGAGTTATCGGTCCCTGAAATTCAGTACGGGCTTTGTGAGAAGGTGGAAACGATGGCAAAAGGTGGTGAGTGAAACATGGACATATTTGAACTCGAAAAGAAAACCGTCAAAGAACTTTCAAAAATTGCTAAGGATCTCAATATCCCAAATTCAAACAAGCTTAAACGCGAGGGGTTGATCATTAAAATCGCCCAATCACTTGGAGATGCCGAAGGTCTTGAGATGCGCGGCGGCGTGCTTGAGATCATGAACGAAGGTATCGGCTTTTTGCGAGCAAACTATCGCATTGGTGCGGATGATGTGTATGTTTCGCAGGCGTTATTGCGCCGCTACGAGTTGCGATCTGGTGATCTTGTTATCGGGCAGGTCAGACCGCCGCGTGAATCTGAGCGTCACCATGGCTTGCTCAAAGTGGAATCCATCAACGGATTGACTCCTGATGAAGCCCGCAAACGACCAAAATTCGAAAACCTGACGCCAATTTTCCCTAACAAACTCCTTAGCCTGGAGTATGACCCGCTCAATTTGGCCACCCGCATGATCAACCTGGTGGCTCCAATCGGCGGCGGGCAGCGTGCCATGATCGTTTCACCGCCGAAAGCTGGCAAGACCACCATCCTGAAAGATATCGCCAATGCTATCAGCGTCACCAATCCGGAAGTTCGCCAGATTTTGTCACTGATTGGTGAGCGTCCTGAAGAAGTGACCGATATGGACCGATCTGTGGAAGCAGAGGTAATTGCCAGTACTTTTGACGAGCCTGTAAATGCCCATGTGCGCATGGCGGAGATATCACTGGATCGCGCGAAACGTTTGGTTGAAAATGGCTTGGACGTAGTTATCCTGATGGATTCCCTTACCCGACTGGCGCGCGCTTACAATATGGTGGTTAATCCCTCCGGACGCACGCTTTCCGGCGGTATGGATCCCTCCGCATTGTACCCTCCCAAACGATTCTTTGGCGCGGCACGCAACCTTGAAGATGGCGGCAGCCTGACGATCATCGCGACTGCCCTGGTGGACACTGGCTCGAGGCTGGACGACGTGGTCTATGAGGAGTTCAAGGGGACTGGTAACATGGAAATGATCCTTTCCCGCCGCCTGCAGGAACGCCGCATCTTCCCAGCGATCGACATCGAGAAATCATCCACGCGACGTGAGGACCTCCTGATGAGCCCCGACACCTTGCAAAGAGTCTGGTTAATGCGTAGAATGTACTTGCAGATGGTTTCCAACCCTCCCCAGGGAGCTGGCATGGATACCGCCGTCGCCACTGAGGCGATCCTGCAAAAAATGGAAAAAACCAAGACGAACGCAGAATTCTTAGAGAACCTGGCGGACATGTAAGGTCTGCCGCAAGATTTGAGAGAAAGTTCATGACACAGAAGGAATATTCGAAAACGCCATCCTCATCAGGGCACTTATTGGGGGCTATTGGCTGGATTATGGCTGCTGCTATTTGTGCCGGTCTGATTTCATTCCTGTTCTGGCAACCCGAAATCGCCAAGTCAATGGCGAGCTACCAAGAAGGAGGTAACGTTGCAACGCTACCTGCAGACGATCCAGCAGTGCTGGATGTGCCATTGCCATCCTTCGCACCAACTGAAGCGGCAAACGGATTGATCCGTGATTCGGATCCCAACACCGAGGTCTCCGCTGAATATCGCGCAACTCCCATCAGCTATACCGTCCAAAGTGGCGATTCCGTTTGGGGCATTGCTGAAAAGTTCGGTCTGAACGTTGAATCAGTGCTCTATGCCAATTATGACATCTTGCAAGATCAAGCGGACAATCTGATGCCTGGGCAGACCCTCACCATTCCACCCACAAACGGCATTCTGCACACCTGGCGCAGCCGCGACAGCCTCAGTTCTGTAGCCTCGCGTTATGGTGCGGATGTCCAGGATATCCTTTTGTTTGTTGGCAACGATCTTGACCTTGCCAATCCCCAGATCACCCCGGGCACTGTCGTGATGGTGCCGGGTGGAAACCGGGAATTGGTCAACATCACCTTCGCTGGAGTTACCACCGATGATAGCGGCAATTTGATCAGTGGTTTCTCCGGACCGGGCGCATGTTCGCTCGCTGGTGTGGGGCTGATAGGGAATGGCTACTTCATCTGGCCATCAGCGGTGCATATGATCTCGGGTAACAATTATGGTCCAGGACATAAAGGCATTGACATTGGGGCTGGAATTGGCTCGGAGATATTCGCAGCCGATAGCGGCACCGTTGTGTATGCTGGCTGGCTCAATGGTGGTTATGGGAATTTTGTCGTCATTGATCACGGCAATGGCTTTTCCACCTTGTATGAACACCTGGAAAATATCCATGTCAACTGTGGTGATAACGTCTTCCAGGGCAGCGTAATCGGCACAGCGGGTTCCACCGGCAATTCTACAGGTCCCCACCTGCATTTTGAGATCCGTTACGGCGGGGTGCCCGTCAACCCCTGGGACTATCTTCCTTAGCAGTGATATAATCCCTGCGCGCCCCAGTGGCTCAATGGACAGAGCGAGGCACTCCTAACGCCTAGGTTGGGGGTTCGATTCCCTCCTGGGGCATGAAAAAAACCACCATTCGGGTGGTTTTTTGCTTGATATGGAAAAGGCTTGTATGCCTAATCCTCCAGGTCGTCTAAGTCAACAAAATCACTGGCATGCTCACTGTCAATCACGTGCCTGACCCACAGCAGCAGCATGTCGCCTTCTTCCACGGTGAGTGCCCGGGCAGCAATGATGGGGTCTTCTTTACGGAGTCCGACCTCATCTTTATATTCAAGGAACATGGTCTGGCGGGCTTCCCAGGCCGTCTTGCAGCGCTCAAGAAGTTTGTTGCTGTCAAAGGTGCGCAACGTGGTCAGAAAGGTGTCATAGAGGAAGGGACCTTCCAATATTCCGAATGCCCAACTCAATTCTTCATTGCTGTCAGGGTCGCCGGAAAGCCTTTCGAACACTGGCGTGGGTCCTTCGATGATGGTAATTTTGTTATTCATAATTGCGCAAAATTTTACCACATTGTTTGGTCAAGGTAAAAAATCAGGACAAAAATCAGGACCGGATAAAGCTGGTCCTGATTTGAAAAGTTGTGTATCTGCTAATCAGCGGTTGTACGGTTCCAGAACCAGTTATATGCATACCATCCACCGGTTTTTGCCTGCAGACGGATGGCAATGCGGCTGTAACCAGCCAGGTCAACTGGGATATTGAACGTGGCAGAAATCTTGCCACCTTCGCCGCTGTTGAAGGTGCCTGCTTCGGTACCGTTGATCCCCATGGTCCACATCTTGCCCATGAGAACTGTGAATTCGGTGTTTGCCGGGAAGTTATCACCTTCCACTGAGACGGTTTTGTCTTTTTCAACAGCAACGATGTTGAAATAAGGAACCTTGACAACTGGAACAGGTGTGCTGGTTGGGGCGGGAGTGGAGCTCGGGGTTGGCTCAGGGGTTACCGCAACGCCACCTGTTACGTTCCAGAACCAGTTGTAGGCATAATAGCCACCGGAAGTGCTTTCAAGGCGGATGGCGACGCGTTCGTGGTCTTTGAATTCCTCTGGAATAATGAAAGTTGCCTCAAATGCGCCTGTGTTGCTTGACGTAAGCTTGCCCACTTCCACTCCCGCGATACCGCGAGTCCACATCTTGTTCATCATCCCCACTAATTCAAGGTTCTTCGGGAAATTAGTTGCGGTGATTGTCACGGATTTGCCAGGATCAACCGATTTGATCATGACCGTTGGAATGGTTTCCGGGACCTGGGTTGGGGCGGGGGTTGTCGTTGGGGCGGGAGCCGTGGATGTGGGGGTCACGGTTGGCCAGGTACCATTAGCCTGGTCGTTCCAGAACCAGTTGTAATAGTAATAACCACCCGTCAGGCTTTCAAGGCGAATCGAAATCATCGCCCGACCTTTCAGCGCAGCCGGAATATTGAAGGTCGCTGACATGGATCCGCCAGCGCCAGAATTGAAGGTGGCAACTTCAATACCGCTTTCACCACGGGTGTTATATTCGCCCATCAGAACCTTCCAATCCAGATTCTTGGGCATATCTTGAGCCAAAATAGTCACTGACTCGTCTTTCTTGACTTCGCTGATCGTAAAACTTGGGTACGCTGCCTGAGCTTTACTAATACCGGTCAATGCTGGAAAAAGTACAGTCAGCAGTAAAACAACCACTAAAATACGTTTGTTGTTCATACTTTTGTTGTTCATATTCACTCCCTTACTTGGTTAGAATGATATTCTGCATTAATCATGACGTTCTGTTAGATCGTTTTGTTCCATAAAGAATTGTACAAACTGTGCAATGAAATATCAGTGCATGATTCAAGGTTAGTGAGAGGGGATCTTAAAACGCCTGTATAATCAGCCGGTATGGAAGAAAAAACATTGAAAAAATCTCACAAATTTCCGCGAAGAGCTTGGCTGTTGCTCTTGCTGGCAACAGGTGCAATCGGAATGGCGGGCTTGTATTTGCTTGGGCAAACTTACCTGGGCGGGCGAAACACCATGGTGATGAATTACCTTCGAAATCCAGGACAATACCCCGATTACGAAGTCGAGGCACTGACCAGGTGCGCCAATGCTCCATTTTTGTTGCCGAGCAAAGGTTTCATTGGTTACCTTTGGAATGATTCATTCAAGCTCTTTAACCGGCATCAAGGAATTGATATCTTTGCCGGAACGGAGGCGGGCAAGACGCCTGTTTACGCACCCTACGACGGCTTTCTGACGCGCGAGGAGGGTTGGCGGTCCAGTATTATCATTCGCATCCCGCAAGATCCGCTTGATCCGAGCCGGCAAATCTGGCTTTACATGACCCACATGGCAGATCCGGAAGGGAATTCGTTTATTGACAGTGCCTTTCCGCCAGGGACGTACGATAAACCCGTTTTTACTGGCGATCTGCTGGGGTTTCAAGGGAACTACTCGGGTGATCCAGCACGACCGGTGGGCGTTCATCTACATTTTTCGATCGTCAAGGATGATGGCAACGGGAATTACCTCAATGAGCTTGATATTGCCAATACCCTCGACCCCTCACCCTATTTTGGTTTCGAACTCAATGCAAACGTACTCGGGAAGTCAGAAGTCCCAAGGTGTTCACCATAAAGTGCCGTCAATTGGCGAATAACCAGGACTTTGGCTATAATGGGGGGAAGTAAAAGAAGGAGTCCGTATGCAGGAATTAACCCCAATTGTCTCCATCCAGCAAAACGCATTAGGTCTTTATACTGGCATCATCCAAACAAAAGATGGCATTATTCTGATCGATTCTCCCTACCGTACTGATGAGCGCAAATCTTGGGTAAATCTCCCCAAAAAATCCGATGAAATTTTTCTTGTTCTCCTCGACACACAATACGATCGCACATTGAGTGCCAAAGGTTGTGATTGCATCCTCGTTTCCCAATCTGATTACCTCATGCCTGCGAAGCCGCGTCAACAGGCGGTTAAATTACAAGAAGAACTGCTCGGTGCTGGTGATGGTCATGAACAGGTCAGTTCATCCAGCCGACCTTTCTCACCCGAGATCAGTTTTGACCAGAACATGAATTTATTTTTTGAGGGTGCCGAAGTCTTGTTGGAACATCACCCTGGCTCAAATGTCGCAGGAATCTGGGCGATTCTGCCGCAGGAAAAGGTGATCTTTGTGGGTGACAGCGTTATGGTTAACCAACCGCCATTTTTGGCTTACTCTGACCTAATTGCCTGGGTGGCAGACCTGAAACTGTTGGCCTCCAAGGCCTTCAAAGGCTATCAGATTGTGTCGTCGCGTGCGGGTCTGGTCACTCAGGATCAGGTCAGGGAAATGGGAAAATTGATGACTTTTATCCAGAACTCCATAACCAGTTTACAGGAGAAGCATGCCGACCTGGAGGCTTACCTTGAACTGACCCCTCGCATCTTGAAACGCATCGAATATACCCCCGATGAAGGCGAACTTTTCTTTAACCGTCTCAGATGGGGTTTAACAACGTACTATGAATTGAATCAGGCATAAGGAGACAGGATGGCAGAGACTTTGGCAGGTTACGAAGCGGTTGTTGAACTAACAAGGGGCGGCATCGTGGAATGCATTCACTTTGGGGCGATGGCAGTCGTCGATTCATCCGGTCATTTGCTGAGCTCGCTTGGGGATCCAAACCTGGTCACCTTTCCGCGAAGTTCCATGAAGCCTCTGCAAGCGCTGCCGTTCGTGGAGGATGGCGGTCCGGAACATTTCGGATTGACTGAAAAAGAACTGGCTATCCTCTGTGCTTCTCATCATGGAACCGATGAGCACGTCAGTGTTTTACGTTCGATCCATGCCAAAGTCGGTCTGCGAGAATCGGATCTTCAGTGTGGGGTTCACTGGCCTTCGGATAAACCCACTGCCTCTGCCATGCGTGAACGCGGTGAGGAGCCCACTCCCTATCGTCACAATTGTTCAGGAAAACACAGCGGAATGCTTGCCCAGGCGCTTCTGCATGATTACTCCAAAGAGACCTACTTATCAATGGATAATCCCGTGCAGCAGCGTATCCTGAAGACGGTGGCAGAGATGTGCGGGTTGGAACAGGAAGATATGTCAGTCGGCATAGACGGCTGCAGCGCACCGGTGTTTGCCATGCCAATTTACAATTTCGCCCTGGCAATGGCGCGCCTGGCAGATCCCGGTGGATTGGGAAAAGTACGTGCGACAGCATGCAAAAAGATTACCCACGCCATGATGACGTATCCTGAAATGGTGGCAGGTCCTGGAGCATTTGACAGCGTGTTGATGAGCGTAATGCAAGGGAAAGCTGTTGTCAAAGGTGGAGCGGAAGGCTATCAGATGATCAGCCTGATGCCTGGAGCCTGCGGCAAGGGCTCGCCTGGGATTGGAGTGGCAATCAAGATCAGCGATGGCGATCCAAATCGCCGCGCGACCTATGCTTTGGTTGTTGCCCTGCTAAAGGCTTTCGGTTTTGAAGCAGAGATGGCAAGCGATTCCTTCCGCAACTTCAACGCGCCGGTGCTCAGAAACTGGCGCGGTCTCGAGATCGGTGAGATCCGGATTGCAAAACCAATCGAGATCTCGAAAACCTGGTAAGTGAACATGGATCAAATCCAGGAGCACCGCGAAAGGTTGGTGCAGGTCCAGGAGCGATTGCGCCGCAGATTTGGTACTCCGGCTTTGCATAAATTACCGGCAGTCGATGAATTGGTCTGCACAATCCTTTCGCAAAACACAAATGATATCAACCGAGACAAAGCCTTCCAGGCTTTAAAAGAGCGCTACCCAGATTGGGAAGCTGTGCGGGATGCAGACCCGGCAGAACTGCAATATGTCATTCGCATAGCCGGTCTGGCAAACCAAAAAGGTCCCAATATCCAGGCTGCCTTGCGGGATATCACCGAAGAACGCGGCGAGATTGACCTTGACTGGTTGAAAGAGAAAGACCCTGAAGAAGCACGCAAATGGCTTGTCAAGCTGCGTGGGGTGGGACCAAAAACAGCCGCGATTGTAATGGTGTTCGCATTGGGAATGCCCGCCTTTCCGGTGGATACGCATATCTACCGGGTCACAGGGCGGATTGGGTTGCGACCCCGGGACCTGGATATTAGCAAAACACACGCTTACATGGAACAGATAGCAGACCCTGATGATTTTGGCAGCCTGCACCTGAACCTGATCAACCTGGGTCGCGAGATTTGCCAGGCGCGCAAACCAAAGTGCACAATCTGTCCGATAATCGATTTGTGTCAGTTTGAGGATAAGACAAAATAATACTTTCAAGCCGCGTTTGGCATCCCTTATGCCCAAAATTGGCTACTTGATTAGCATGTGGAGGTATTAATCAAGGTTGGGGAGTTGTGTCATTCAACCTCTGATCCTGAACTTCCCCGAGCAAGGACCACGGTCCGGTCCAGGTGATGTGCACATCCAGTTCCTGCCCCAATAAATCCTTATCCGTTTCGACGAACACAAGCCGGTTGGTGGGGGTTCTGCCGCGCCAGCGGTTTTTGGATTTGTCTTCAAAAAGCACTGGAATGGATTTCCCGAGATAGGCAGCGTTGAGATTACCCACAACTTCTTTTTGCAGGTCTTCGAGTGCTCTAAAGCGGCGCATTTTCTCTTCCGCCGGGACGTCATCGGACAGAAAACGGGCTGAATACGTTCCGGGTCGGGGGGAATATCGGGCAAGATGGGCGACATCCAGTTTTAACTCTGCCAGTGTGTCGTAGGTGTTCATAAAGGCTGCTTCGCTTTCACCAGGAAACCCAACGATGATGTCGGTTCCAATTGAAACCCCGGGAATGCGCTCACGAATGCGGGCAACCAGGTCGCGGTATTGGCTGTTCGTATAGCCGCGGCGCATCCTCATAAGGATTTCGTCATTGCCTGCCTGCAGCGGGACCTCGATGTGGGGCATAACCTTTGGCAGGACGGCAACCGCGTTGATCAGCTCCTCGGTCATCCAGTTGGGATGGGAGGTCAAAAAGCGCAATCGCCGCAAACCAGGGATCTCCGAGAGGTCGGCAAGCAGTTGCGGCAAGTGGTAGCTGCCTTCCAGCTCAAGACCAAAACGGTCGACGATCTGCCCCAGCAGAACCAGTTCTCTGGCACCGCCTGCGACCAAACTTTTGGCTTCCTTTAGACGGAAAGGGTTGCGGCTTTTCTCTTTGCCCCGTTTGCTTGGAATGACGCAATAGGTGCAGGCATGTGAACAGCCGAGTACGATTGGCAGGTTTTCTGAAACAGAATGGGCTTCTTCCAATCTCAAGCCGAACTCATCATCCAGCACTTCGTCCACTTGTTTACGCCAGGCTTCCGATCCATCTTGCTGAAGCCGTTCTTCGAGAGCTCGCAAAAAGGGTTCGGGGTCCGAAGGAGCAGCGAAGATGTCCACCCATGGAAATCGCTTTTCCATGGCGTGATTACCCTGGATGCCGATCAGGCAGCCCATCAAGCCAATCATAAGGTTGGGGTTGGCAAGCTTTAGTGGTTTCAGAGAGTTGAGACGACCCAAAAGGTCTTCAGCGCTTTGACGAACCACGCAAGTGTTTTAAGATGATCAAATCTGCCTGGTTGACGTCCGGGGTAGCGCTCAGACCAAGCGAATCAAGTGCCCTTGAGAGGCGGCTTGAATCCGCGACATTCATTTGACAGCCTTCTGTCCAGATGTGGTAACGCATAGGCACCTATTATACCTGCCCCAATCGTTAGAACCAACCGGCGATTGCCTTGACACTAATTTTGACATAAGCGCTGACATCGGGAAAATTTTTTTCTTGACACAAGTTGAATTGACAGGGACTAATGGTTCTTTCAAAAATATCAAATTGGTATGGTTGACCGCTTTTCGTCTGGTTCAAGTGGCAGGCACGGGGGCCTGCCACTACGCCGGCACGGGGATCGGGCAAATACAACCATTCTGTAAAGAAAAGATCCAAGCAAGCTGCGGTTGTCTCTTCCAAATCAGAGAATCCAAACCCGTTGCCGCCTGCTTGTGACCATCCTTGGAGGACCTATGGAAAAAAGATAAATGGCAAACCTGTACTGAACACTTTATCAACCGAATAGACATTTCTAAATTGCTGAGATTAGGACATTTCTAAATTGCCTTGACAAACCGGCGATTGCCTCGCAAATATTCATACTTTAGATTGACTCTCACTTTGGATACACACGGGATTGTGTTGCACTCTGATATAATCCTTCTAAAGCGATTAGCAAGAAGAGGTGAGTATGGACTTCAAAGTAACTGAATATAAACGCGCTTGTGTGGTGAAAGGGCTTGGTCGTATCGATAGTGCCGTTGCTCCCGACCTCGAACGGGTTCTGACAGATTTGATTGACAAAAACAAAGCCATCATCATTGACATGAGCGATATTGACTTTGTTTCCAGCGCTGGCTGGTGGTCGATCATCCGCGTCCAAAAAGAGCTTAAAAAGCGCGATAGAGGAAATCTGATACTGGTTGGATTGAACCAAAACGTACGGGAATCGATGGATCTGATCGGTATCCTGCCTTACTTTACCGTCTACGATGAATTGGTAGACGCAATTGGAAACCTTTAGTCTGAAGAATAAATAAAACAGAGGCTGGGAAAGTTTTCAGCCTCCGTTTTTTTGTTTTTTCCGGTTACTCAAGATCAATTGAATAATTCGCTTTTTCCCTTGTAAAAGGAGTTGTTCCTGAGATGACCAGCACGATCTTTTCAGCGTCCGCTCCACCCAACTCTGAACCTGAAATGAGAATTTCGCCCTGGAAACTGCGTTGATCCACGGAAACGCCGCCGTTTTTTGAGTATGTCACAATGCTGACATTCATCGTTTGGGGCAGTTTGTTCTGAACACGCACGAAACCTTCGGCAGTCCAGCCTCCCAGGTCAGTTTCAAGGTCAGTGGCATAACCGATTGCGGCAATCGCAAGGTCGTCAATTGCCATGCCCTTGCCATTGACCGCGGCATCCGTTACGTAGTCAAAGCGGAGTGTCACCTGTCTGCCAGCGTATTTAGAGAGATCAACTGTTTCATCTATCCAACCTGCAGTCATGCCATTCCAGCCACAGCCGTAACTATTGCCTGAGGGGTTGGCAGTGGTGCAATTCTCAGAATTTAAAATCTCCCAGTTCGTTCTATCCGTACTGGCGCTGATGTAAATGTAATC
This sequence comes from Anaerolineaceae bacterium, assembly GCA_040767065.1. Lineage (GTDB taxonomy): Bacteria > Chloroflexota > Anaerolineae > Anaerolineales > Anaerolineaceae > Mesolinea. The sequence continues at coordinate 35,184 of JAXGPH010000006.1, forward strand.
GTAATCCTCTTCGAGGTCATACCAGGTTTTGAAGGTCAGCTCTGCTTCGCCGGTGACACTGGTGAGATCAAAGGTCTGTGAGAGTGAAGCATTTGACTCGTCTCCAACATTTGACCAGACGAAATATTCGCCTGAGCTTGGGGCATTGAAAGGTAAAAGATTGACCGCTTCAGAGGCGTTGATCTTGATGCTTTGCAAGTTAGCGCAGTCAATTTCGATATAATCCACACCAAACTGGTAGACGCTGCCATTCACTTGCGCTGGGCAATCCAGGACAGTTTTATCCATATCCACGGATGTGGGATTATAACTTCGGTAGTCATACCGTCCGTTTTCAATACCTGTGTCCTGCAGCAGATTAGCCACAGCCCAATCAGCAAAGAATTCGTTTGCGGTGTACGGTTTTCCGGTGGCAGGATTGGTCAGTGAGAGCTCATTCAGGACTTTCTCAATTCCAACGAAACCGTTTTCATCATGCCGCACCAGCGCTTTGGTTGCATCCTCGCCGAAACGGTCGAGGAAATAAACCATAAAGAGGTAGCTCGCGCCGTAGTGTGGACCGTTATCCCCGATGTCTCCACTCCAGTCGTTGAGTTGCAAGTCGGTATTGTCCATGTAAGACCAGTCAAACCCACCCGTGTCATAATTGTTTACATGTTCAGCCAGCATTGAAAAGCCTTCATTAACCCAGGTTTCTTCGTTTTTGTCCTGGTACCAGTGGATCATATGCTGAAATTCGTGAGCCATTGTACCGTAGATGTAACTATCACCGAGGTCCACGTTATCTGAGCTGATCAGGAACATTTCATGCGCGTTCGAGTAAGGGTGTGCGTCCGGGTGCAATTCGTCGGCTGAAGAATAATAGCCTGCCAGGTTTACCCCCAGATTGCCGGCGTAGAGAATGTAAAATCTCGGGTCTCCATCCACGCCCGGGTTCCACTCCTCGCCAAAAAACTCTCGATTGGTTGGAATGATTTCTTGGTCAAAGGTCTCCGCCAAATTGTTCAAATCGGTTTGATCGAACCGCACGCCGTCCTCGATCCAAAAATAGATGTTATCGCCAACGTAGCGCAAGGTGGCGTTGACCTTGAAGTTATCATTTGTGTCCGTGTTGGTTGCCCAAAACGTCTTCTGGTCTCCGACAGAATAGGGGGCTTCTGTGTCGATCAGCACATCGGGCACGTTCGGTTTTCCACCCAGCCTGGCTGCCAAATCAATCGGGTCATTGATCGGGACCATACTTGTCTTGAGCTCATTCAGGGTCTGAAAAGCTTTCTCGTATTCAGTCGGATCGAGAATCTGCGAACCTGGATCAACGAAAGGAGATGGGGTGGCTTCATTTAAGTAAAATGGCATCTCCAACATGGGCTCCGCTGTCGAGATGATGTTTCGGGAAAAGACGGCAATCCCACCGAAAATCAGGAGGCAAAAGCACAGCACACACAGAATCAAAATAGCTGCAATAATCAGCACAGTCTTGGTCGAACTATTCATTAGTAAACTCACTATTCTGATTGCTGCCATCAATGAACAACAATCTACTAAGTATTTTACCCAATCTGGAGTTTTTGGGGAACGGAGATTCTAAGCTTCATATGATTACGCACTGCCTGGTCGCCGCGGAGGCGGGGCAGCCGCTGGTGTTAGAATCACACTATGACTGATGACAATTCTCTAACTAAGCTGGTAAATCGGCTGCGTCTTCTGGTGATCTTTGTTGCGATTGCGCTACTGGTCGTGGGTTCTTCAGTTACGTTGGATAATCCCCTGGACGGACTGCGTAAGTACACGCGTGGGATTGAATTCGATTTTGTCGAGTGGGAGATCAGCGCTCTCTTTAATAAAGCCGTCAGTGCCTCCCTTAAACTTGAGCGTTTTCTTGATAACAAACAGCAAGTGGACGTTGTTCAAACCTGGCTGGCAGGCACAGAGAATGTCATTAATCTCGAGCAAGACCTGCTCACGGCCCAAAACGATTCCTCTCCCAATCGCGATGAGTTGGTTCAGGCAGCCAAAACCAACCTTGACCAAAAGAAGAAAGAGCAAAACCGGCTTGCAAAATTGGCTGAAGCCGTGCTACAGAACCAGACGGAGATTATCCTGGCTAAGGCTGGGTTCGGGCTTGGCGGGCAGATCCTGCCGCCTGTGCTCTACCAGGTTTCTGACCTTCCGCTCAACCTGATCATCTCCCCCCGGACAGAAATAAGGAATGTGCTCAGTATCAGCCTTGATCCAGGCTTGGATGCTGTTGAAAAGGATGAAATCGAGACAGGTATTTATAAGGATTATGACCTCTCCGCCCTGATTGAACCAGTTGGGGGGATTGGAGCTTATCCCACGATGGTCATGCGCACCACTGATCTCAATTGGCTGACAGAAACCATTGCCCATGAGTGGACCCATAATTACCTGGCATTCTTCCCCCTTGGAATGCGGTATTATGTTAATGATCAGATGCGGACAATCAATGAGACTACTGCCTCCATGGCGGGCAAAGAAATCGGGCTTGACTTGATCATCTCTTTCTATCCCGATCGAACGCCGCGTTATTATCTGCGAATGCCCACCTATACTACCGTGCTGCCTAAAGGCGCGGAAATGCCCAACCCTTTTGATTTCCGGGCAGAAATGCACGAAACACGCGTGAAGGTGGATGCTTTATTGGCTGAGGGCAAGGTGGATGAGGCAGAGCAATATATGGAAGCCAGGAGAGCTTTTTTCTGGGAGAAAGGATACCGGCTGCGAAAGATCAACCAGGCATATTTCGCTTTTTATGGTTCTTACAATGATACACCTGGTGGCGGAGCTTCAGGTGCTGACCCGGTTGGACCAGCCGTCCAGACTTTGCGCACCCGTTACTCCAGTCTCAACGAGTTCCTCCAGGTAATCCGATTCGTGAGCAGTTATGATCAACTTTTGCGATTGTTGGATTAGTATCTTATAAATGGCAACCAAAAGGCGACCAACTTCGTGAGAAAGGCTTTTCTAATTTATAATGAGTAGAACTAACAGCAAGAAGGGAAGGCTTAACCAGCTATGCAATTTGGAATCCCGCCTGCCAATCCACTCCTGATCGTTATTTCCGGTCCTTCTGGCATCGGTAAAGACGCTGTGGTTGGTCTGTTGCGAAAAACGAATCTTGACACCCATTTCGTGGTCACGGTAAATTCGCGTCGTCCCCGACCAGATGAAGTGGACGGTCGGGACTACTTTTTTGTCTCACGCGAGAAATTCGAAGCCATGATCGAGGCGGGTGAGCTTTTGGAACATGCCAAAGTCTATTCTGACTATAAGGGCATACCTAAATCGCAAGTACGCGAAGCCTTAGCCTCGGGGAAGGATGTTATTATGCGGCTGGATGTGCAAGGCGCCATGACCATCCGTAAGATTTGCCCCGAAGCGATCCTGATCTTCCTGACTGCCAGTTCGCGCGAAGAATGGGTGAATCGGCTGCTTGAGCGCCGGAGTGAGACTCCTGAAGAACTGGAGCTTCGTTTTAATACCGCGGCACAGGAATATGCCATGATCGATCAATTTGATTACCTTGTAGTCAATTCTGAAGACCATCTTGATAAAACCATAGAAGATATACAGGCGATCATCCGTGCCGAACATTTGAGAACAAACCCACGCAAGGTAGAATTATGAGTGAACAAAACAAACCAGAGGCTGGCTCTGAGTTTCGATTCCAGCCAAATTCAACACGCCCGGATAATTCAGCGTCCAGGAAACCCTGGCAGATGCCGGGTTTTCCCTGGGTGACTTACTCCCTCTTAGCACTCACAATCCTGTTTTACGTTTTTCAACAGGTGCTGGCGCGAAGGTACGGCTTTGATCTGCTCTTCTTGTTATTGGGAAAGATTAACGACAGAATCCTTGCAGGCGAGTTTTGGCGATTGTTCACGCCAGCATTGCTGCATGACAGTCTCATGCATTTGATGTTCAACATGTATGCCCTCAGTATTCTCGGACGGCAGATTGAGCCTTTTTATGGCAAGTGGCGTTTTCTTCTGCTGTATGTAATTGGCGCGCTCGGGGGCAATGTGCTCTCGTTCGTCCTCAGCAGCTACAACTCGCTCGGTGCATCCACAGCCATTTTTGGGCTGCTTGCTGCTGAGGCGGTCTTCATCTGGCAAAACCGCGAAATCTTCGGCAAACAGAGCCGGGGGATTCTGATGAACCTGGTGTTCGTCTTGGTGCTTAATCTGTTAATTGGCATTTCACCCGGCAGCAACATTGACAATTGGGGACATCTTGGGGGTTTGCTGGCAGGTTTCTTCTTTTCCTTTATGGCAGGTCCTCTGCTGGAGTTCCGCCAGCAGGAAGCTGGAGTGCGATTGGAAGACAACCGAACAAAACAGCAAATCGGGCTGGCATCGGTGATGGTAGTGGCAGCCTTTGCTGTCATTGCAGCCATCCCTTTTTTCACCCGCTAAGCAGGAACACTTGAAGTTACTCGATCATATCCAGAAAGTGGATGAAGAAATCTCTGCACGCCTGGTTTTGCAAAGGGAAGATGGGTTCGCACATAGGCTGATCGCGCTGATCGGGCACAGTGGTGATTCTTGGTATTGGCTGATTGGATTGACCTTGATCTGGCTTTTTACCGGGGGGTCGATCCGCACCACCGCTATCCTGTTGGCACTTGCGCTTGCCATCCTGGCGGTGTTTGTGCTTGGAATAAAGTTCTTGTTACGCCGCCCCCGCCCTGAGGGTGAATGGGGCAGCATTTATCGCGTTACTGACCCACACTCATTCCCTTCGGGGCATGCTGCCCGTGCGATGACGATCGCTTTCCTGGCGCTGCAGTTCCAGAATCCGCTTTGGTTTATTGGGTTGTTTGCCTGGGCAATCCTGGTCGGTTATTCCAGGGTGGCATTACGCCTGCATTACTTTTCAGATATTTTTGTGGGTTGGTTGATCGGCGCGCTGAGTGGTTCCTTGGCGGTAAAATTTCTCCCCAGTTTCATCCAAAAATTACCGGACGTTTTTCCCTTCCTGGTCTGATAGTTAAAAATAACTGACCCCGAGTTGGGGTCAGTTTAAAGCAAGAAATAATTTTTAGGCAAGGATCATTGCACTCATAGCAGGGACAGTAAGATCTGTGATCTGCTGCTGCTCAACGATGCAGTGATTGTCACTGAGTTGATCCTGCAGCATGACACCATCTTCGAAGGCGTCGCCGGTTGCAAGGTTGAGTTTTACTGCCGTATTGGCATTATTCAGGATGACCAACACTGTGTCCAACTCATCACGGCGCAGGTAAGCCAACACGGTATCCTGGGCATAAATGGGTTCGTAGGAGCCTGTGCGTAGGGCGGGGATGGCATGGCGGATTGTGATGGTTTCCTTGAGGGCGTCACGCAGTTCCACATTCCAATCTTCTTGGCGCCAGGTAAAGCTCTTGCGGCAGAGGGGCTCCCGACCGCCATCGAGTCCGATTTCATCTCCATAAAAGATGCAGGGTGCGCCGGGGTAAGTCAGCACGAAGTTGTAGGCAAGTTTCAGCTTAGCGACACTACCGTTCATCAGGCTGAGGAAGCGGGGCATGTCGTGGCTGTCGAGGAGGTTTAGCTGCGCATAGGCAAATTCATGGGGATAAATTTCAAGTAATTCGCTTGTGCGACGGGCAAACGCTTGAGCGTTCATAGGTTGTGGATTGTCCAGCCCCATCATCCCTTCGGCAAGTTTGTGGTTAATTGCATCACCGCCAAAAAAGCTCACGGCGGCATGGGATAGTTGATAATTCATAACGGCATCAAATTTGTCGCCTGAATTGAGCCAATCCTGGGCTTCAGATGGAATTTCGCCGACAATGTAGGCATCGGGGTTGGCAGTCTTAACCACATCCCGGAATTCCTCCCAAAACCCCGCGGTTTTTATCTCAAAGGGAACATCCAGGCGCCATCCATCGATGCCTTGATCAACCCAATAGCGTGCAATGTCCATGATGTAACGGCGTACGATGGGATTCTCAGTGTTTAATTTTGGCAGTGCCGGCAGATTCCACCAGCAGTCGTAATTGGGTTTACCCTGGTAAGCGTTTAGCGGGAAGCCGTGAACCTTGAACCAATCGATATAGGGTGAATCCTGACCATTTTCAAGGATATGGTTAAACGGGAAGAAACCTCTGCTGGCATGATTGAAAACTCCATCCAAAACGATGCGAATTCCGCGGTCATGCGCGGCGTTTAGTAAGGTCTTGAAGGCATCGTTTCCTCCCAAAAGTGGATCTACCTGGTAGTAATCGTGGGTGTGGTACCTGTGATTTGAGGCTGATTGGAAGATTGGATTCAAATAAATTGCATTGATACCAAGGTCTTCAAGGTAATCCAGCTTTTCATAAACACCCATCAGGTCGCCGCCTTTAAAGCCGTAAATAGTGGGAAGGCTTTCCCATTTTTCAAAAAGACCTGGTTTGTTTACGCGTGAGCTCCAGGCAAACCGGTCAGGGAAGATTTGATAAAAGACAGCGTTCTTGACCCAGTCCGGGGTTCGGTTGTTGTAGTCTGTCATGTTTCCTCAATAAGGCACAAAATATAGTTGATGTGCTAACTAATAATTATACTAAGCTCTGAGACTTTCGTTATATTTTTATCAAAGGGTTTTATCAAAGGAATAACAGTTTGTTAATGATTTCTTTGCATTAGTTGCTGTTTTATGTTGAATAGGCTCAGCTTTTGTAATGATCATTATTCCGCGAGCTTTGGGGGTTGCAAGCTTGCTCGTTTTGAATTATTCTTAAATCGGGAATGGCAAAGTCCCGGTGGGCTTCCTGGTCTTCAAAATCAGTGTCGGGTCGGTAAGAGCCGTTGTGGGTTCGACTCCCATCCATTCCCGTTTATTATGGATGAAAATAAGAAGAAATCCAAATTGTTCTGGGTTCTATTGGTGTGCATGCTCATCATTGTCAACGCCTGCCAGCCAATAACTCCCACTCTGACGCTTCCTCCAACGCATACACTCACTTTGTTCCCTCCAACTGCGACGCCCTTGCCGCCCAACAAACCCACGCTGGTGGTGGATCTCAATGCACTGCGGGGAATGGAGGTGAAGGTAGCCTATCCCTGGGTCAGAGATCAAAATCGGGTTAACCAACTAATTGATGACTTCAACCTGACCAATTCCTGGGGAATCAGGGCAGTTGCTGAGTCGTTTGACAGTGATGCATTAATGTCTGAAGCGTTGCTGCATGGGGATCTGAAAGCAAATGTCATCATGGGTAAGACGTTCGATCTGCTAAATCCACAAAACCAGGTCACACTCCTGGATTTGAATAACCACATCAACGACCCAACCTGGGGAGTCTTGGATGCCTACCGCCAGAATTCACCTTTCGCGGCTATTGTCCCCAAACCGAACGAAGCTATACCGCGTTATTCGCTCCCGTTGGCTTATGATGCAGGTCTGATCTACTATCGGACAGCCTGGGCTAAGGAACTCGGTTTAGCTGGGGTGCCGCTAAGTTGGGATGACTTTACCAGCCAGATGCAGGCTGGTTTACGTGCCAACCTGAACGATAATCTCTATGTCAATAATGGCACAGGCGGACTCCTGCTTTCCAAATCCGTCCTTTCTGCCCAAAGCTGGTATGCCGCCTTTGGTGGGACCTATTCGATCGAAAACCATGTTTTAAGCTTGCAGGATAACGCGCTTGATGCTTCCTTCCGGACCCTGAAACAAGCTTTTGTTGATGACATCTCATGGGTCGGTCTGGAACCCACACCTTATCAATATTTTGTTGATAAGTATGCCCTCGCTTATGAAGGGACGCTGAGCGAACTGAATCAGCAGACATATTACTTGCCAGAAAAGAAAACAGAGACCAATTGGGAGACCATTCCTTATCCAACAATGGATGGAAAAGGCTCGATCGCTCTTGAATCGATCAGTATTTCGATCAACGCCGCTGATGCTGAAACTGCCCAGGCAGCCTGGTTCTTTGTCAGATGGATGCTGCAGCCTTCCCAGCAGGCAAGATTGGTTGATATTACCGGTCTGTGGCCTGCGACTGGGCACCCTGCCGTGATTGCGGAAGACTACGCGGCTTTACATCCTGCCTGGGCTTCTGCCCTGAAAGAGGGCGTCCACCTGACCCTTGCGCCTGAGGAAGCTTCGTGGGGGATCAATCGTTACATTTTACAGGATGCTTATCTGCGGGTTTACGGTCTTGAATCGGACTATTTCTCCAGCATTATCGACGTGCTCGAACAGACTTTGGCTGAATATCCCGCGAGGAAACCTTGAACGACTTGCCGGTTGTAGAGATTTATTCGGACGGAGCCTGCTGGGGTAATCCCGGGCCAGGCGGATGGGCGGCGGTCCTGATCTCCCGCGGACATAAAAAAGAGATCTATGGGGCAGAACGCCAAACAACCAACAACCGAATGGAGATCACTGCTGCGCTTGAGGGATTGAAGGCTCTCAATCAGCCTTCAGTTGTGCACTTTTTCACCGATTCCAATTACCTGGTCAAGGCTGCAACCACATGGCTGCCGGGTTGGAAAGCCCGCGGTTGGAAGCGCAAGGATGGCATTTTGCTGAACGCCGATCTCTGGCAAGAGCTTGATCGCGAAATGGCAAAGCATCAAGTCAGTTGGACCTGGGTAAAGGGGCATGCGGGCAACCGTTACAACGAACGGGCGGATGAACTGGCGAACGATGCTATCCGAAAGCTCGGTATTTAATCAAGCAGCGGGATAGCCGATTTCAGCTAAAGCAGCTCTCAGTTGTAAATCTGTTGCCGGAAAGTCAAACTCAACCGTGATCGATTTGCCTGGAATGTCTACGTCAACCTTTTTGACGCCTTCCAAAGCCTGGAGAGCCTTTTGGATTCGCATTTCGCAGTTGCTGCAGCTGATATTTGGAACGGAATAACAAATGGTATTCATGGTGTCTTCCTTTCGTGTGATTAATTTTAGTAAGGACAGTATAAATGTCAACGTCAAACATTAACCAATATTCACTAAGCCAAGCCAAAGCCTTTTTACTGGATATGGATGGCACCTTTTTTCTTGGTGATGCCCTTTTGCCTGGAGCTTTAGAACTGCTTCAGATTTTAAACCAACGCGGATTGCCTTTTTCTTTTCTGACGAACAACACGTCACATAGCAAGCTGGATTACATCCGCAAATTACAAAGATTGGGGGTCAGGGAGGAGGATGCCCGCGTATATACTGCTGGCGATGCTACCATTGCTTATCTGAACAAGCATCATTCTGGCAAAAAAGTCTTCCTTTTGGGCACCCCCAGCCTGGCGGAGAGTTTCTGCGAAGGAGGTGTTGCGCTGAGCGAAAGCGATCCGGACGTGGTTGTGATCGGATTTGACACCAGCCTGACGTATGACCGAATCAGAGCTTTTTGTAGTTTTGTGCGTAAAGGACTGCCCTACATTGCCACGCATCCCGATATAAATTGCCCGACACCGGAAGGACCAGTGCCAGATATCGGCGCGATGATGAGCCTGGTGGAGGCTTCCACCGGGCGCAAAGCAGATGTTGTGATCGGCAAGCCCAACCCTGGGATCGTGAATGCGCTGGCGGAGGAATGGGGGCTCAAGCCGGAGGACCTTGTCATGGTCGGCGACCGCCTCTATACCGATATTGCGCTCGGTCAAACCGCAGGAGTGCAAACTGTGTTGGTGTTGAGTGGTGAGACCAGGCGCGAAGACCTGGCAAATGCAAAATTCAAACCGAACCTGGTTTGCAATAATTTGACAGATTTGACCCGGGATATATAAGTTTATCTACTATTTGGAGGAATTATGGAAGAAATTGGTGGTGCATTTGGTGGAATAGGGTTGTTCTGCATTATTTTCCTGGTTTTACGCCCGATTTTGCAAGCTGTAGATGGGTCCTTGCGCAAAAGAGGAAAAACCTTGCCCATCTGGCTTAAAAAGATGTCTCAGTTTATGACGAAAAACCATCGCTACGCCGGACTTGTGGCGTTGGTGGCGATCGCACTGCATTTTATTCTGCAGTACTTAAATTATCGTGATGTACCTGTGGCGGGATTGATCGCTTTCCTGTTATTGGCAGTGCAGACCGTATTGGGCTTTGGGATGACCAGGCAAAAAGATAAAGAACGACGCAAAAAGATGGCGTTGTTACACCGGGTGTTGGGAATTGCGATTGTTGTGGCGGTGATGGTTCATCGGTTGAGCTGAAGGTTTTCTATAAAGAGCAGGTTCATCACGGGGATTACTCCAGTGTTAGGGATCAATGGGTAGTTTTAAGGGTAAAGGTCAACTGCCGCACGCGGTGAGGACACAAGCGGGATCAGAAGCATGAGTTGGCCTCATCGGCAGTGGGAGGCGGTGGGAGTAAACCCCCACCGTACGGATGGGCTTTAGTCCATCCGCCTTTTTAATACTAAAATCACGCTGGCAGCAAACCCAACCATTCTGCTTTGGCACAAAATACTTTGGTTCTGTTGTTTATTATTCGAACAGGTGGGAGACCTAAAGGTCAACTGCCGCGCGCGGTGAGGACACAAGTGGGATCAAAACTTTGTGCTCAATGATTGATTTGGTTATTTCTGAAGAATTAAGTAAAAAGAGGCGACGATGGGATTTGAACCCATGATGAGAGTTTTGCAGACTCTTGCCTTGCCACTTGGCCACGTCGCCATAAAAACAAAGCTGATATCGCGTATGGTATCAGCCCTGAAATAAGCGGGCGATGAGGCTCGAACTCACGACCTTCTCCTTGGCAAGGAGACGTTCTACCAATTGAACTACACCCGCAAAGTGTTTTTTCAGCCGCTAAAGGACCGAAGTGCAACGATTTTAGCATATGCATTTTGAATTGTCAAATGAAGTTTGAGAAGAAATTATGCCCAACCGGAACACTGATTTATTTGCGTTCTGGTGCCTTCATTGGCGAGATGTAACAACAAGATATTTTGTAACTCAACCGGGAAATAACCGTTCCCAGGGTGTATATAACAATTTTCGCCACAAGTTTCACTCGGGAGGATTTCTTATGACCAATACAATCGATATTTTAGTGACGGATCCACCCGTCATCGCGAGCTTCCTTTGCGTGGCGATCTGCTTTTTTAGACATGGAAAATGTTAATTCTGAGGACGATGTCGGAGTGAGCCCGCAATGGTTGGCTGTAAGAGTAAGGCTGCAGGGCGGTCTCATTCCGGCCTCCTGACTGACGGTCACTTCCCGTGCGCGGCTTTCTGCCTTTTATCTTGTCATCGCGAGCTTCTTTTGCGTGGCGATCTGCCACTAATGGGGAGACTTTGCAAGAGCCACGTATCGTATCCACCCAGGTTGGAGGAAGCCACCTGAAACACTGTGCGGTTTGCAAGTATCTCCAATATCAAGTCAAGGAATTCGGTATAATGATGACAATTTAACCAAGTGAGGTAACTATGAAAATCGCAATCGGTTCTGATCACACGGGTTTGGCGCTAAAAGAAGTAATCAAAGCTTATCTAGACAGCCGCATGATCCCCTATGAGGATTTTGGCACCCACACACCGGAAAGTTGTGACTATCCGCGCATTGCTGAGATTGTCTGCAAAGCGATCCTCTCTTCAGAGTTTGACCGCGGCATCCTGATTTGCGGCACTGGCATTGGCATGTCGATCGCAGCCAACAAGATTCCCAACATCCGGGCTGCAGCCTGCAGCGAACCCTATTCTGCCATTCTTTCAAAGCGGCACAACAACAGCAATGTGCTCTGCATGGGAGCCAGGGTGGTGGCAAATGGTTTGGCAACCCTGATCACCGAAGGCTGGTTGAATGCCTCCTTTGAGGGCGGGCGCCACGAACGGCGTGTGGACATGCTGACCCGAATCGAACAGCGCTATGCCATCCCGGTTGTGCCTCACCCGGTGAAAGAAGACGATACAAATCCGCTCCCGACTGCAGACGCACCTGTCAGCGACAATTAACAACAATTAACAAATACTAAATTGGATTAGAAGCTTGTATAATGTATAGCAATTGCCCCAAGCAGGTTTATTGCATTTTATTATCGTGAAAGGACTGTTATGAAATACAAAGTTTTTGGTGATAAATTACCCGCTGTCAGCTTGCAGTTCGAAGCTAATGAAGCCATCTACACTCAGTCAGGTGGCATGACCTGGATGACCGACAATTTCAGGATGGAAACCAACGTACGCGGTGGTCTGATGAAAGGGCTTGGACGCATGCTGTCTGGCGAGTCGCTTTTCATGGCCACTTATACCGCCCTCGCCAGTGGTGCTGAGATAACCCTTGCCTCTTCATTTCCCGGAGCCATTATAGCCCTGGAGCTGGATGGTAGCATGGATTACATTGCCCAAAAATCCGCCTTTTTATGTGCGACCCCTGGCATTGACCTCCACATATGTTACCAAGCTTAAAGCAGGCTTTTTTGGCGGCGAAGGTTTCATCATGCAGCGGCTGAGCGGTCGCGGCATCGTGTTCCTCGAGCTTGATGGAACCGTGGTTGAAAAAGAACTTGCTCCAGGAGAACGTCTCAAGGTCGACACTGGCAATATTGCTCTGTTCGAATCCCGGGTATCCTATGACATCGAAACCGTCAAAGGATTTAAGAATGTGCTCTTTGGAGGTGAGGGATTGTTCCTGAGCAGCATTCAAGGCCCCGGAAAAGTCTGGCTGCAATCAATCAATGCTGCCAGCTTTGCTGCCAAGATTCTGCCGTATCTGCCTCATCACAAGGATTAAGATCGGACTGAAGAAAAGCCCGCTGGTGTGTCGAACGCCAGCGGTATTTTATTCGAATGACTTGCGCATATATAGCTCGCCGAGCTTAAAGCCCCTTTCGGCATAGTAATTGCGAGTGCCAACTGCTGAGATAACCGCCAAACCCTCGTAGTTGTGTTCCCTGGCAATTTTTTCGGCCTCCAGCAGCAGCTGGCTGCCCAAACCGATATGCTGCGCGGCGCCTGCCTGTTCGGAACCCACTTCCAGGGACTGCCCATAGACGTGCACCTCACGGATAATCGCTGCCTGGTGAAGCTCAGGTATCGCGGGAGAAGTTTCTACCTGCGGCAGGGAAAGCCGCAAAAAGCCCACAATTTTATCATCCGGCGTGTTGAATGACAGGAAATGCTCTTCCGCCCGACCTGCCAGGTATACTTGGTCTGTCAGGATAAGAGACTCCAGATCCACCTTGCCGTATCTGATCTCGCGGCAGCGGATGCACTGGCACTGCTGCCCGCGTTTTTGCAGAAACAGAGCCACGTCCTGCCTCAGGCTGGTGTTGCGATTTCCTTCCACAACCAGGGTCGAAGGAATATCCCGAATGACCCGGTTAATGCGGCAGAAACGGGGTACATCCATCTTTACATCAGCAATCAAGGAGATTAAAGTCTCCTCCGAGTAAGGCTGATACTCGCCTGCCTGCCAATAGCGATATAGTTCCGCGGATTCGAGCAACTGGCAGGGATAAATTTTGAGTTCGTCCGGTTGGAGTCCACCCTCCCGCCATAGACGTTTGAAGTCTTCGCGATCGCTCTCAGGCGTGGCACCCAGCAAATTTGGCATCCAGTGCAGTAATACCTTGAAGCCAGCCTCTCTTACCAGGGCGACTGCTGCTTCGGTTTGAGCCACCGTGTGACCGCGGCGGTTGAGCTGCAGGATGGTATCATCCATGCTCTGAACACCAATCTGGATTTTCGTGACGCCCTGCCGGCGGCACTCCAGCAAGCCTTCGCGGGTGATCAGGTCAGGTCGGGTTTCAACGACCAGCCCAACATTGCGGTGAACACCATCGGCATTTCGTGCCTGCACTTCAGCCAGGGAAACAGATCCCTGATCATCCAGCGGATTCTCCTCGTTGAGCGCCTCAAAGCAGCGCCTGATGAACCATTCACGGTAATCAGCAGGATATGCCGACCAGGAGCCTCCCAGAATCAGCAGCTCGATCTTGTCGGTCGGGTGACCCACTTCATGCAGCGCCTTAAGCCTTGAGCTGACCTGCAAGTAGGGATCAAAGTGATTTTCAACGCCACGGCGTGCGCCTGGTTCGTCTGAAAGGTACGATTGCGGCAACCCTGCTTCATTGGGGCAAAAAATGCATTCCCCCGGGCAGGGATAGGGCTTGGTGAGGATGGTGATGGTCGTCACACCAGAGAGTGTGCGGATTGGCTTCATCCGGATCTTTGCCAGCAAAACCGGATCCTCTTCCCACTTGCCCGCCTCCACCATTTGGCGGTAAGCAGCCACCAACGTATGCTTGGCAAGGAACCCCCTGCCTCCGGGGAGTGGATTTGCCCGCAGCGCCTGGCGCACCTCAGCCCCCCCCCGCACAGCTTCAAGCACCTTGAGAGCCAGTTCGAGTTCCTGGGGAGAATACTGCCGCTTCTTCTGCCAACGTTCACGTTCTGTTGAGGTATCCATGGAATTCTATTCTACCCCATGGTGGTAGAGTTTTTTTCAAGATAGTGACAATACATAGTGATAGTACATAGAACGATGTTTTTGGTTTCCCCCTAACACAGAAGACCTAACGGTTAAATGCCCGGCAAGGATGGTAGTCCGGCGGGATCAAGAGAGGTGTTGGCTTATTGCGACCTGACGATTGGATATCGAGGTGGGAGTAAACCCCCACCGTACAAATTGGACCCACCGTACAAGTTGGACTTACAGTATAGATGGGCCTTGGTCCCTCCGCATCGCCATTTGTGCACCCGGCATGGGCGTTGACTGGAGGGTGAAAGACCCTTACAGAGGTTGGTCGCACCAACCGTTAGCTTAAGGCAAGGGCGTCGTCGTGAGGCGGGGTCTGGAGAAAGCTGGAGGCAAATCTGCGTCTTGAAGGATATGAAATCAGAGGCTGTGAGGCTGGGCGAGTTGGCAGATAACAAAGAAGCCCGATACAACCAAAGACCGAAACAGTAAATTGGACAAGTGTGCAAGGAAAGTCAACCTTCTTACCTGGGGAGGTCTGCCATCGTGCTGGAAAGTAACCCTGTTCGAGAAGCCAGATTGAGGCGGCAGAAGTCAGCAGAAGCCATAGTACCAGAGCCGTCGTGATGGGAAGGGCTGATCGACCTTGTGGGGAAAAAGCCTGCCTTTTCCTAAAACGATTATCCACATCCCAACCCTGGTCGAGGCATCCCGCAAGGGGAGGCTTTGCACGGCCATCGACCTTACAATGCCCTATGCCATTTACAAAGCACAACCCATAGGGAAAAGGCCTGCCTTTTCCTAATTGTGTTGCCCATCATTCATGATGGTTGACGCAGGCGTCAACCTTACAACACCATCACGAAGCGACCTTTGGGGAAAAGAACTGCCTTTTACTAATCGATTTGTCCTTATGCCATCCTGGTTGACGCAGGCGTCAACCCTACAATTTGTGGGCATCAACCCGATGTTCTCACTATTCCCACAATTCCCCCATAACACATTCCCAAACACATTTTCCATAAAACACGTATCTAAAGTAAGAATATTTTCGAGGTAATGCGGGCCTCCGTTCCCTACCCAATCTTCCCACAACCTCTCTACTATTATCGTTTTCGTTTTTTGGGAAAATTACGGGAAGTTGCTTAACACAAGGTAATTTGGATTGCCAGACTTGCTGATAAAATCAGCACATGGAACCGAAAATGGTTGAAAAGCTCTTGCGTCTGAACCAGGAATTCTACGCTACATACGCGAATTCGTTCGCTGCGACGCGCCATCGCGTTCAACCCGGAGTGCAGCGTTTGCTCCCACAAATTATACAAGCTGAACTGGTGCTGGATTTGGGTTGCGGCAATGGCAACCTGGCAGAGCTGCTGAGAAGCGAAGGTTTTTGCGGTACTTACATTGGTGTAGATGAAAACAATTATTTCCTTGAGCAGGCAGAGGCTGCCACACAGGATGCCACCTGCGGCAGTTACACCTTCCGGCAAGGCTCCCTGGCAACCCCAAACTGGTTGGAATTGGTTGGCCACGCGGATGCAATTTGTTCATTTGCTGCGCTCCATCACCTTCCGGGTTCGGAATTGCACCAGCAGTTGTTTTCCTCGGTCAGTGCCACACTCAGCCCCAATGGTCGTTTTTTCCTCTCCTGCTGGCAGGTGCTCGGAAATCGGCGCCTCGAAAAACATCTGGTTCCGTGGAGTCCGCTTGGAAACACGGATGAAAGCATAGACAAAGCCGATCTCTTGTTGGATTGGCGGGCAGACCCTGGCAAGCCGGCAAAACTGCGCTATGTCCACCATTTCTCTCCCTCAGAATTACGCGCTTTGGGAGAATCGCAGGGTTTGATTCTTCAGGACGAATTCTTGTCAGACGGCAAGGAAGGCAATCTGGGTTTGTACCAGGTCTGGCGAAAACCTTGGCTCTAACCCAAGGCAACATCCAGCAGCATCATGACTGCAAATCCCAGCATGACTGCAATTGTTGGCACGTCCGAGTGATCCCCTGCCGAGCGTTTTGCTTCCGGAATTAATTCCTCAGCTACGACGTAAATCATAGCGCCCGCTGCAAATGCCAGCGCATAGGGCAGCAGACCCCGTACTAATAACACTGCCCACGCACCGATGACTGCCGCAATCGGTTCCACTAATCCAGAGTATTGCCCCATTAAAAACGCCTTTTTGCGGCTTAAATTTTCGCTGCGCAGCGGCATGGAAACTGCCATCCCCTCAGGGAAATTCTGGATCCCGATACCCAAGGCTAAAGCGATCGCTGAACCAAGAGATGCCCCATCGATGCCCACTCCTATAGCACCAAAAGCCACACCCACCGCCAAACCTTCTGGAATGTTGTGCAGCGTAATAGCTACAACCAGCAGAACACTTCGCTGCCAGGAACTTTTCACACCCTCAGGTCGATTTCCGCCCGGGTGAAGATGTGGCAGGAGCTTGTCCAACAGCAGGATGAAACCACCGCCTGCAAGAAATCCAGCTACAGCTGGGAACCAGACCGGCACACCCAGATCTTCAGACATGTCGATGGCGGGAGCCAGCAGAGAGAAGTAACTGGCGGCGATCATCACGCCTGCCGCGAAACCCATCATGGCATCCAACCACTTGCGGTTGAGGTCCTTGCCAAGAAACACGCCGGCAGCACCCAGAGCAGTCATAGCATATGTAAAAGCCGTACCGAGCAACGCTTGAAGAATTGGATTGTATTGGGCAAATTTGTCGAGGATCATGGTATCTCTCTGATGATAAGATTAGTTAAGAGCTATTGTAAACGATGCGCAAGTTATTGGATAGTAACAAACGGCATATACCTGCCAGATTGTTGGAGACAGTCAAAAGATGCCTGGATCTTCGGTTGCAGGACCCCTCACTCAAAGCCAGTCAGGTTGTCCGACTGTTTAATGGTTTCTACGAAGGACTGCCAGGGCTGACGGTTGATCTTTATGCCAACACCCTGGTCCTCTTGGAACATGATCGGCAGCGGACAGGAGAGCAAAATCTGTATAAGGAGATTGCAGATTTCTATGCCAAAGTATTGCCCGAAGTTAGAAGTGTATTGCTCAAACAACGCCATGCTAAAGATCTTGAACAACGCAAGGGCAGGTTGCTTCTCGGCGAGGAGTTGCCGACCTCTGTTGAGGAAAATGGTATAACCTATGCGCTGGACCTGAGGCTCAACCAGGACTGCAGCTTCTACCCTGACACCCGCATTCTGCGACTTTGGCTCAGCCAGCAGATGAAAGGCGCGCACGTTTTGAACTGCTTTGCTTACACCGGCGCGCTCGGCATCGCCGCCCTGGCGGGAGGTGCAAGTGAAGTCATTCAGACCGATTTAAACCCCCATTTTCTTGCAGTGGCACAGGATTCGCTGGTGTTAAACCATTTCCCGGGTACAATGAAGACCCTCAACCAGGATTTCTATCCCATGGTCGCTGGATTCAAGAGCAAGGCAAAGCTGTTTAGTTGCGTCATCCTGGATGCGCCCCTTTTTTCACAAACACGCCGCGGCAGAGTGGATCTGTTGCAAAACTGGCGTGGCTTGATCAACAAAGTGCGCCCCCTTGTCGGTCATGAAGGCTGGCTGGTGGCAATCAACAATGCGTTGTTTTTGCCCGGAAACGAATTGATGAAAAGTGTTAGGGAACTGACAGTTGATGGATACCTGGAAATATCAGACATTATTCCAGTACCACAGGATGTCACTGGCTACGCACAGAGCATTGTCGCAAAAGCCCCCGCTGACCCTTCCCCGTTTAATCACCCGACTAAGATCATTATCATGCGCGCCTACCGCAAAGATGGCAGGCGCGCATAGTTCGTAACTATCAGATCTTATTATGCCTGGTAATGTAAGAATTTTTCACCTTTTATGTTACAAATTGGGCAGCGTTCGGGGCGTGTGTTGCGCTCAATGAAGCTGCAGGTTGGGCAGAGATAAAAGTCGGAAACCCGCAGATATTTGCCTTGCCGGAAGGCTTCGAGAGCTTTATTGTAAGGGTTTGCGTGCACTTCTTCCGCAGCCACTGCATACCTGACGATTACCCTTGCCTTGTGGTCCATGGGGGTAGCTGTATCTGTTTCAGATGTCCGTGATCAGGACGAAAGAGGAAGGTCTTCCTTGATTATCCCTTTAATAATACAGCATCCATAGTTCAACTTGACATAATTCAACTTGACAAAGCCAACACATTGGGTAAGAATTAAACCGACCGGTCGGTATAATTTTACCTGGAGGACCATGCAAAACAAACAAACATCCCGTGAAAAAATCTTGCAATCTGCGGCGCAGCATTTTTTGGAGGAAGGTTTTGAAGCGACTTCTGTAAACGACATCTGTAAACACGCGGGTGTGAGCAAAGGTTCCTTCTACCACTACTTTGAGACCAAGCAAGGATTATTCCTGACTTTGATGGAAAATTGGTCCAGCCGGGTGATGCAGTCTATTCTGGGGGATCCCATTTCTGTGGATAGCAACGTAAAAGATGTTTTGATAAAAATGCCTTATCAATTCAATATGGCTTTTGCGGTGGTTCCAAGAGGATTCCCGGTGCTGGTCGATTTCTGGCGGCAAGCCATGACTGATCCGGGTATCTGGAAAACTGCAGTGGAGCCATATCGTTACTTTATGGGTTTTTTCATGAGAATCATTGAAACCGGTCAGCTCGATGGATCCATTCGGAAGGATGTAGATCGTGAAGATCTTGCTCGACTGCTTGTTGCCGTCGGCATTGGCTATTTGCTCGAAGCCGCTTTTGACCAGGAAAAATCCGACTGGTCTGCTTTGACCTCGGAAGGGCTTTCGCTGCTCCTTGATGGTATTGGAGGATAAGAATGATTTTGGTTACTGGTGGAGCAGGGCATCTCGGGAACGTGCTTGTCCGCGCCTTGCTTGACAAAGGTGAAAAAGTGCGTGTTTTAGTACTGCCTGGTGAGGATATCTCTTCGCTTGAAGGCCTCGAATGCGAAATAGTGGAAGGGAATATTCTCGATCCCGATAAGCTCAGCATGGCAATGGAGGGGGTGGACCTGGTCTATCATATGGCAGCGCTGGTGGCGATCACTTCTGATAAGTACGAGTTGATGTACAAGGTAAATGTGGAAGGAACACGTAATATCATCGAGGCTTGCCTTGAGATGGGCGTGCGTCGGCTGGTTTATACCAGTTCAATCCACGCCCTGGGTCGTCCCAAGGAGGGCACCACAGTTGATGAAACGGTTGAATTTGACCAAATCAACCCTTCAGGTGCATATGATCGGACTAAAGCGGTCGCTTCGGCGCTCGTACAGGAAGCTGCGAAGAATGGCTTGGACGCTGTCATTGTTCTGCCTACGGGTGTTATTGGTCCTAATGATTTCCGACGCTCTGAGATGGGTGAGATGGTATTGGCATGGATGCAACAGAAACCTTCCATATCAACAGACGGCGCATATGATTTTGTGGATGTGAGGGATATCGCCGAAGGGCATATTCTTGCTGCCTCATTGGGTCGGAGTGGTGAAGCCTACCTGCTTTCGGGCACCCAGGTCACCATCAGTGAATATCGCAAGCTGGTACAGGAAGCTGCTGGCATCTGCTCGCACGAGATCAAAATCCCTGGCTGGTTTTTAAAGCTGATTGCTCCGTTGGCTGAGTTTCATTACAAAATCACACGCACGCGTCCCCGGATCACAAAATATTCCATTGAGACGCTCCAAGGCAATTCGCGCGTCACCTGCCTCAAGGCGGAAACCGAATTGGGCTACCGCCATCGACCGCTGCGTGAAACGGTGGTGGATACCGTTCAATGGTGGCGTGAGAACCAGAAGCAAATTAAACCTTCTCTGCGTACAAGTTCGCTTTAATCTATCTATCGAATACTTCTCAGGCTTTGTAAACGATGAGCACCATGTCACCGCTGGTGTATGCCCCAAACAGCTCCCCTGCAAGATTGCCGTAGAGTTTGATATTCCGAAATCCAAGAGAGCCTAATTTGGCTTTCAATTCCTCTGAATAAATCGGCAAGAGTATGGTCGAAGTGAGCTGGGTATGCGAGGGGGCGTTTGGTTTTCGATGAAGAGACAGGATGTTGAACTGGATCTTGCCGTCGGCTTCGAAGTCGTAAAAAAGGAAGAAAAGCCATTTTTTTGCACCTTCCTTCCCGGTTTGTGGTTCCATCCAGCGTTTTTTCTCTCCCAACACCAGGTCAAATGGCGCATTTGAAGCAAAAGCATGCCATCTGGTTGAAGGAGCTCCTTGAAGTTTTGCAGGTTTTTTTGAGGTCCTGCTCGGACGAAACGTGGAGGAGGGAATTTCTCAGGCACAAAACTGCATCTTCCCCCGGGCTGCTTGAAGGTTTCTTTGATGCTCCCGGTGCCTGCTGTTGGGAAGGTTGCTTTTTCGCCTGCAGTTTTGGCATTTGCATCCGCCAGTCTGACCATCTCGGGGGATAGGTCCGAACCAGCCTTTTAAAACCCGATGTTCGCCAGGGCGACTGCGTGATGCCCTGTGCCGCAGGCAGCATCCATCACCCGAATTTGGGAGGGGTCTTTCCCGAGAGCACGTAATTGTTGCTCCAAATAGGGGGTTCTTAGGCAAGTCGGTCGTCCCAGTTAATGAAGTTTTCGTCGATCAAAGCAAGTTTGTCATTAATATCAAGCTCCTTTTAGCATCTGGCAGTTTGGACAAAAATGGGTGCCTCTTTGACCTACAATAGTTTTATTGATCAAGTGCCCGCAACGTGGGCAAGGCGTGCCTGACCGTTGATATACCTGGAAATGGTTCTGAAATTCCCCTCCGCGGTAGACCCAGTCGATGCTGGCACCGTTGGATTCAATCCCGCGTGCCAGGGTGAATCGAATGGCTTCCAGAAGCCTGGCGGCATCCTGTTCGTCGAGGGTTTCACTGGATTGAAGGGGATGTATCCTGGCTTTGAAAAGTGATTCATCGGTGTAAATGTTTCCCAATCCAGCCAGGAAGTGTTGATCAAGCAATAACGGTTTTATCGCCCGCTTTCTATCGCGCAACATTTCATGGAATTTTGCTGGCGTCAACGTGGGGTCATCAGGTTCTGGGCCCAAAGCAGCGAATAAGGCAAGAGTGTCATTCACAAGCCAGACTCTGCCAAATTTCCGCGTGTCGTTAAAGCTGAGACGCCACCCAGAAGTAAAATCCAGCATCATGCGGTCATGCTTCGGGAGAGGCAAATCGGATGGTTCCACCCTCAAGTCACCGCTCATGCGCAGGTGGAAAACCAATATCGATTCGGAGAGGGTTAGGGTCAGGAATTTGGCTCTTCGTCCAATGGCTCGTACTGATTGCCCTGGGAGCAGTGCCTGAAACGTTTCAATATCGGGTTCCGCCAGTGTTCGCGACCAAAGCATACGCGCGCTCAGAATGGTCTGTCCCATTAATGACGGAGCACCATCGGTGCCCCGTCTTAAGTTTCTCGCAATGGTCTCAACCTCAGGAAGTTCAGGCACTTCGCTTACTCATTAAACATTGCCCCAACGCTTGTGCCCTCATTTGCCCGTTTAATGACCTCTGCCAACAAGGGACCGATGCTGATAATAGTCAGACGGTCGCCAAAAAGTGCTTGCTTCTCGGGCGATATCGGGATGGTGTTAGTCGTAATGAATTGTTTCACTGGCAAGGCAGCCAGGCGTTCAGAGGCATTGGTGGATAGAACGGGGTGAATAAACACCACGTAAACATCCTGTGCGCCATTCAGTTTTGCCACTTGCACTGCCTGGACGACCGAGCCGCCAGTGTCAATTTCATCATCAATCAGAAGCACGTCGCGTCCATGCACATCACCGATCAGATTGAGAGCCTCGGTGTGATTTTTATTGTCAATGCGGCGTTTTTCAATGAATGCCAGGGGAATGTTGAGGGCTTGCGCGTATCGTCTACCGTGCTTGGCAAAACCGAGGTCGGCTGTCAGCAGGACGGGATTGGTGAGGTTTGGGACTATATCAAGCAAATAAGGTTTGAGGACATGGTAAGCAGAAAGCACATCCCCAGGGATATCGAAGAACCCTTGAATCTGTCCGGCGTGAAGGTCCATGGTGATATAGCGATCAGCGCCAGCTGTTTCCATCATCTGCGCCACCAATTTGGCGCTGATCGGGACACGCGGTTGGTCTTTGCGGTCTGAACGCCCATAGCACATATATGGGAAGACCAGCGTGATACGTCCGGCGGAGTCTAACTTGAGTGTCTGCGTCATGATCAGTAGTTCCATCAGGTTTCGATGAACTGGCATGGAGGTCGTCTGGATGATGTAACAATCCTGTCCGCGTACTGAGGCGTGCAGCTTGACAAAAAGGTTCTCATTGGAAAATTCAACTACATCCCGGCCGCAAAGCTCCAACCCAAGGTTGTCAGCAATCTCCTGGGCTAGATCAGGGGAAGCTGTTCCAGCAAAAAGGCGGATATTACCATAGAGCAAACTGTGCAGAGTCTTACCAGTGGTCATCTGATTTTGAATTCCTTTCAGTTTTTGATCCAATCCGATTTTAAAATGCTCATTAAGTGGACATCAATGTAACGTCCATGTTTGTACTCGGCCTGGCGTAAAGTACCTTCGTAGACAAATCCGGCTTTTTCATAAGCTTTTCTGGCTCGTGGGTTGGTATCGTATACCCTCAGCCAGATGCGGTTTAGATTCAGTTCTTCAAACCCATAACGGCACATCACGCGCATGGTTTCTGTGCCGTAGCCTTTGTTCCAACAATCTTTCTCACCGATCATGATTCCAATTTCGACTGAACGTGCTTTTTGATTGATCGGAAAGAAGGACGTGTTTCCGATCACCACCCACTTGTCATCATAACCTTCCGGGTGAACTTCAATGACCAGGGTGTGCTCATCGATCGGGCGTGCTTTCATCGCGTCGAACCAGCTTTCTTCTTCAACTATTCCCATCGGGGCGTAGACTTCGAGGTTTTCAACGACTTCCGGGTCGTTGATCCATTGCAGAAATTGCGGGATGTCCGTTCGTTCAGCAGAGCGCAGGCGAAGATTGTGACCATACAGGTGAGGCATTGTTCCTCCTAAGGCTCCAATCTGTTCGGACCCCTAAACAGGTAAACAGCATCCCGGATAGAGGGAAGGTTGAGCATGACCATCAAAAGACGGTTAAGTCCCAACCCAAGACCGCCGTGCGGCGGACAGCCATAGCGGAAGAAGTTCAGATAGTTCTGAATTGGTTCGAGCCTCAGACCCTTGTCGAGAGCTTGTTGTGCCAATTTTTCATAGCGGTGTTCCCGTTGGGCTCCAGTGGTAAGTTCCAACCCGCGTCCCAGAAGATCGAAGCTCTTGGTCAGATTGGGATTGTCTTCGTGGAGCATGTGATAAAAAGGTCGCACCGTGAAAGGCCAATCTTTGACAAACACAAAGTCATTCCCGAAGTTTTGCTTCACATAATCGCCAAGTGTGCGCTCCGCGCCAGGATCAAGGTCCCCTTTGCGTTCAGGAGGAAGCTTGTATCCCATCCTCTTCAAAATCTGAAACGCTTCTGACATCGTCAGGCGCGGGAAGGGGACAGTGGGCACTTCGAATTCGACATCGAAATGCTCTTTGATAGCATCGTGAAATTTTGTATCAACTGCCTGGTAAACATAAGCCAACCACTTTTCCGTGAAAGCCATCACGTCTTCATGGCTGTCGATCCAGGAAATTTCAAAGTCGACGCCAGTGAATTCGGTCATATGGCGGGAGGTAAAAGAGGGGTCAGCCCGGAAGACTGGTCCGATCTCAAAAATGCGTTCAAATCCCGCTGCCTGCGCCATCTGCTTGTAGAACTGAGGAGATTGCGCCAGGTAGGCAGTGCGGTCGAAGTATTCCACTTTAAATAGTTCCGCGCCGCTTTCGCTTGGAGCTCCCATGATCTTGGGGGAATGAATTTCGATGAATCCGTTTTGGATCCAATACTCGCGCATGGCTTGTTCTGCGCAGGTCTGGATTTCAAAGATCAGGCGATTACGCTCGCGGCGAAGGTCCAGGTAGCGCCAATCCATGCGATAATCCTGGTCGGGCAGGGTATCTGCAAAGGGTTCGAATGGCAAAGGAAGTTCTGCGTTGTTTTCGATGACCAGGGACTCGAGCTGGATCTCAATGCCGCCGAGTTTGACAACCTCATTTTCAACGACTGTGCCAGTTATTGTTAAAGCGGATTCTGTTCCCAGGGCAGAAATAGCTTCTGCCATCTCGGGATTGCCTTTTTTCCAGTGAGCCGCCTGCACCAGGCCGGTCCTGTCGCGCAGGATCAGGAACTGCATGCTCTTTTGATCGCGCAGGGTCTGCAGCCAGCCCTTGAGGGTAACCTGCTGACCGATTTTTGCCCTCAGGTCTTGAATGAAAGTTCTTTCCATTGGTCTTACTCCGATGATTCCAAAGTGTTATTGCGATTATACGCCAATAAATCCCGAACGGCTGCATTCGGGGAAATTTCGCGTTTTTGGGCTTTTTCAACCACGGAATCCACCAGCTCTACGGGTACGTTCTGATGGAAATCTTTGAGCAAACCAGCAATTAGCTGGTGGTTAATGTTCGTCCGGATGGCTGCCTGATCCTTTGCATGCCATTGTCCGCTTTGGCGCAAATGGGCTGCGTGTTTAAGAATGGCGTCAGTCAACTCCGTGATGCCCTGATATTCGCTTGCCACCGTCTTGAGCACGGGTGGGATCCAATCCGCTGATGGGGTTGCTGCCACAGTCTTCTCATGAAAATTTTCCAGGTGGTGTTTTCCGTTGGTGATACTCCTGGCATAACCCATCTCAACCATGTTTTTCAGATAACTGACACTTTGATCTGCTCCAGGCCGATCAGCTTTGTTGACTACCAGGATGTCCGCGATTTCCAAAATCCCAGCTTTGATCGATTGGATGTCATCTCCCATGCCTGGGGCATCGACCACAATGGTGGTGTGTGCCAGGTTGACTACATCCACTTCCGACTGTCCTGCTCCTACTGTCTCTATCAGGATGAAACCATATCCCGCAGCGTCAAAAACCTGGCTCAGGGCTTCGGTTTGCTCTGCCAACCCACCAAGGGCACCGCGGGAAGCCATGGAGCGAATGAAAATTTGCTTGTCGTCCTGCAGGTCGGGCATGCGCACCCGGTCTCCCAGGATTGCGCCCCCAGTAAAGGGGCTGGATGGATCCACGGCGATGATGGCAACTTTCTTTTCGGGTTCCCGACGGCGTAATTCCCGCGTCAGTGCATTCACCAATGTGCTTTTGCCTGACCCTGGAGGACCTGTTATGCCGATCTTGTGTGCTGTTCCGGTCTCAATGAAGAGTTCTTCAAGCGCTGTAAGGCCAGCTTCAGTGCCATTTTCAACCTGACTCAAAACGCGAGAAAGGGCAAGCCTATTGCCCTTTCTCAAGGAGTTGATCAAAGCAGAAGTCATTCCTACGCTTTCGTTTTTACCGTTTCACGGATGTCTTTGCAGATTTCGCGTGTGTCTGTGCCCGGTCCGTAGACCTTGAAGACGCCGTGATCGAGTAAGTATTGAATGTCATCTTGGGGGATGATACCGCCCAGGAAAACCACCACATCAGTTTGTCCATTCGCCCGGAGGTTGGCAATCACCTGCGGTACCAGTGCGTTATGCGCGCCGGAAAGAATGGAAAGACCAACCACGTCCACATCCTCCTGCAAGGCGGCTTCAGCGATCATTTCGGGGGTCTGGCGCAAGCCGGTATAAATGACTTCCATGCCGTCATCCCGTAATGCGCGCGCCACTACCTTAGCACCCCGGTCGTGACCATCCAGCCCTGGTTTGGCAATCAAAACGCGAATCTTTTTCTCGGTCATTGACTCTCCTTTTTTGTTGTCGCTTAGATTATACCCTCTTATACAACCTTTTTGGCAGTTTTTACCGTTCTGCTCCGCTTTGATACTTGTTAGTTCCCTTGATCTGCATGATTTTTCCGTAATACATGCGGTGATAATCTCCGCCGTCATATTTCTCATGGATGAAAGGTGCAAGGAATTGCTCCGGTTTGTAATCTGAGTAGAAAATCTTTTCACACTCCACGCTCAGTTCCGCTTCAGCAAAGGTTGGCGAGCTGACCAGATCGGCCGCGATCGCGGTAAGCTTTGTTTTTGCCAGTTTATCCTCATCTCTGCCGGAATGGCTGCCGAGATAGACCAGATCCTTTCTGTATTTTGCCGGGAAGGCAGTCACTGTGAAATTATCAAACCTTTCCATGAATTCATAAGTAAAGCGGCTTGGACGCACCACAACCAGGGCGACGGGAACGCTCCACATCGTGCCGAAAAGTCCCCAGCCGATGGTCATGCAGTTGAAATCCCCTTTCGCAAAGTTACCGCAAGCCAACAGCATCGTCTGGCGATGCAACAAGTAGTGGGCTCTAACCGAAAAGTGAAAAGGGTTGATCGAAAATAACTCCATTAGGTCCTCCGCCTTTTTCAATTTCCTTATCGGAATTTTCTTATTGTAACAAATAGGGTGGGCTGCCTGTTGTATAATTGCGATCAGGT
>JAXGPH010000060.1:0-4121 GCA_040767065.1 Anaerolineaceae bacterium
CGCGGGCAAGGGTACCGGTGAGTGAGCCTGTCCCTTGTAATCTTTGCTTTCACAAAAAAATTATATAGCTGAATGTGAGGTGAGAGATGATCTATTTAAGCAAACTTCTTGATCAAAAAGTTTGGGATGCTTTTGGGCATGTCCTTGGAAAGTTGGACGACCTTCTGGTGGACTATACCGATCAAACCATGCCTCCCATCACAGCTATCGCCATCAAAGACGGCTCCCCTGAGCGCACATTAATCGACGCAAAATATATTGCCACACTTTGGCCCAGTATCACTCTGAACGTGGATTTTTCTAAATTCGATCCCTTTGAAGTAGCCGGGCACGAGCTTTACCTCAAGCAGCGGGCACTTGATCAGCAGATCGTAGACACCGAAGGCAAGCGCCTCGTGCGGGTCAATGACCTTCAAATAGCGCGCAAGAACAATCGTTTTTATCTCACGGGCGTGGATGTGGGCGGCACGGGTTTGCTGCGCCGGTTAGGACTTGAGAACCTCGCCAGGTCAATCGCCAGACTCCTCAAAAAACGCTGGAAGACTCACGTCATCCCCTGGGAGGATGTCGCTTCGATCGAGCATGATGACCCACTGCGCCTCAAGGTTTCGCAGGACCGCCTGGTGCAGATGGAGCCGGCTGACATTGCTCAAATTCTCGACGATCTGGACCATCACACCAGCAAAGCCCTGTTGCAGGGTTTTACGGATGAACAATTGGCAGACACGCTGGAGGAATCTTCACCTGAAGTCCAGCAGGCAGTCATTGCCGCCCTGCAGCCGGAACGCGCCGCGGATATTTTGGAAGAAATGGATCCCGACGAAGCCGCTGACCTACTGGCAGACATGGACACTCAAACCAGCGAGCAATTGCTGAAGTTGATGGAAGATGAAGACGAAGAGGACTTACGCATCCTTCTGCGCTATCCTGAAGACTCCTCCGGCGGCATCATGACCACCGAGTTCGCCTCAGTCCCGGCAGATTACACCGTAGAACAGGCACTCCACCACTTGCGCACCAATAAAGAAGCCAAAGATGATGAGTTTATGTTCTACGTCTACCTGCTAGACCCCAATGAGAGGCTTCAAGGGGTAATCAGCCTGCGCGAACTGGTGACTGCACCACTGAACCAGGAACTTTCGCATTGGTATGATGACGATCCTGTGGTGGTAAACCCCCTCACCCCTCAGGAAGAAGCTGCCTATCTGGTAGCAAAGTACAACCTCATGGCAGTTCCGGTAATCGAACCGGATACCAACATCATGTTGGGGATTGTAACGGTCGATGATGCGATCGACACAATTCTTCCTACTGCCTGGAAAAAGAAATTACCCCGGTTTGCCGTGAGGTAGGTCATGAAAAAAATGAAACTGCCTTTATGGCTGAAGAATTTTCTTTTGCTCTTGAGTATATTAGGACCAGGCTTAATCACAGCTTCGGCGGATAATGACGCGCCTGGGATTGCCACCTACTCGATGGTTGGCTCCACTTATGGTTATAACTTTCTTTGGCTCATCATATTCATCACTGTTGGTGAGGTGGTCATCCTGGAAATGGCAGCCCGGATGGGCGCTGTAACCGGCAAGGGCACTGCTGATCTGATCCGCGAGAGATTTGGTGTGAAGATGACAACCTTTGCCATGTTTTGTTTGCTGATTGCCAACCTGGGTACGACCGTGGCGGAGTTTGCCGGCATTGCGGCGGCTGGTGAGCTGTTTGGGATAAGTAAGGTAATATCCGTGCCAATTCTGGCAGTGTTCATGGGTTTGTTGATCCTTCGTGGCAACTACAGAGTTGTTGAAAAGATCCTGATCGGTTTGAGTCTGGCAGCGCTGAGTTACATTGCCACTGTATTTATCATCAAACCGGATTGGGGAGTGATTCTTCACGATACCATCCGACCTCAGATCCAACTCACCAGCGACTATATCATTGCCATCCTGGCTGTAATTGGGACAACCATCACCCCTTGGGCAATTTTCTATCTGCAGGCTTCCGTGGCAGACAAAGGGGTTTCGATGGAGACCTACCGGGATACAAAAATTGATGTTACTTTCGGTTCCGCTTGGGGCAACGTGATCTCAGCCTGTATTATCATCGTCGCTGCCGCCACCCTCTTTAAGGTAGGCATCCGGGTGGAAGATGCCAAAGATGCAGCCATGGCGCTTGCTCCTCTGGCAGGTGAGGCTTCAACGATCCTCTTTGCGGCGGGTTTGCTTGGGGCCTCACTATTGGCAGTTTCAGTATTGCCGCTCTCCACGACCTACGCTGTTTGCGAGGCATTTGGCTTTGAACGTGGTCTGAACCGCACGTTTCGTGATGCTCCTGTCTTTTACGGCGCGTTTATTGGAATTATCATTTTGAGTGTCATGATTGTTTTAATTCCGGGTATGCCGCTTTTCCAGGTAATGATTCTGTCTCAGACGCTGAACGCGATTTTGCTGCCAATCATCCTGGCTCTGGTTCTCCAACTTGCCAACGATAAAGCGATAATGGGACAATATCGCAATTCTAAGCTGACAAACATCCTCGCAATCACAATTACCGCATTGATTATTATAGTGACGGTAGTTTTATTATTTGAGCCGATTTTGAGCATTGTCTAAATTTCTTTTAGAAGAACAAATCTTTCCTCACCTCATCTCAAGATGGGGTGATTCTTTTTAATAC
Source organism: Anaerolineaceae bacterium (assembly GCA_040767065.1). Lineage (GTDB taxonomy): Bacteria > Chloroflexota > Anaerolineae > Anaerolineales > Anaerolineaceae > Mesolinea. Next base: position 2,671 of record JAXGPH010000060.1, read on the forward strand.
TAAAGAACTTGTAAAAGATCGTAAATACTGGCAAATTCAAATGTCTGTCCGCTAAGCTCCAGCTTCCAACCTGCTTTGCCATTTTCTCCCTGTACACACACTCTCGGACTTCCCGGTAGCCATTCTTCTTGCACCTCGTAGCCAGCTCTGTGGAACGCTCGCCGGGTCCAGATGAGTTCAGAGCCCTGTCCCTCCAGGAAGACGGATTTCGAACCGGAATTTTGTGTGTCGAAGGTGCCCGAAAGCGGGTCAAAAAGCACCCCTGTCCGATTGAAAGCCTGGGCAAAGCTGCCGTTCAGCACCAGATCTTCCGGAGCACCCTGGCGGATTAGCCCCTGATCATCCATCAACCAGATCCGATCGGCATGGCGCAGAGCAAGTTCAAGGTCATGGGTGGAAGTCAGCACGGCTTTTTCATGCCCGCTTGCCAGATCATGCAGCAAGTTCATCACCACCACCCTGCCGGGCAGGTCCAGATAGGCTGTTGGCTCATCCAGAACTAATAAACGGGGTTCCTGCGCCAGAGCGCGCGCGATCATCACCTTCTGGCGTTCACCATCGCTGAGAGTGTGGACGTATCGGTGGCTGAGCTTGTCCACCCCCACAACCCGCAGGGTTTCGTGCACAACTTCCCAATCATGCTCAGTCATGCGGTCGAACAATCCTGTGAACGGGAAGCGCCCCATCGCCGCCAACTCATCCACCCGCATGGCTCCCACCGAAATCGGGCTGGTAAGTACCACGCTCACCTGGTTGGCTAAGTCACGCGGATGGTAAGTTTCCAGTTTTCGTCCTGAAAACTGGATCTCACCAGCCAGTTTGGGCTGCAGACCAGTCAGGGTGCGCAGTAATGTTGACTTGCCAACCCCGTTTGGTCCTACAAGGCAAACAAATTCACCTGGATTAAGCTGCAGAGTGAGTTCGTCGGCGATAACTTTTGGGGTTTTTCCGCCATTTTTGTAGCCGATTTTGAGCGCGCTGGTTTGCAGCACGGGGGGCATCAGACGCTGAAGGATGTGGCACCTCGCTTTCGCTTGAGCACCACCCACACCACGAATGGCGCGCCAAACAGGGAGGTCACCACGTTGATCGGCAGCACGAGTTGGCTGCCAGGCAGTTGGGCTATGAGGCTGGCTGCCATCGAGACAGCCGCGCCAATCAGAACGATCGCCGGAATAAGAATTTTATGGTTGGATGTTTTAAACAAGTTGCGGGCAATATGTGGAACTGCCACCCCGATGAAGCCAATCGGTCCGCAAAAAGCCGTCACAGCACCTGAGAGCACTGAGGCGCTGAGCAAAACCACAAAGCGCAGCAAGCCAACGTTGAGCCCCATGGTGCGGGCGTAATCCTCCCCCAGCAGCAGCGCGTTCAAGCCCTTTGGCAAAAGTGCCATTAGCCCGACCCCCGCAAGAACCACCAAAGCCATCACGTTCAACTGCGTCCAATTG
>JAXGPH010000061.1:0-3992 GCA_040767065.1 Anaerolineaceae bacterium
GCGGTGCTGATCCTGTTCAGCTGGAAGAGGTCTACGAGAAGTCCGACATTATCACCTTCCACGTGCCGTTGATCCCTGAGACAAAACACATGGTTAATGACGAAACCTTCACCAAGATGAAAGACGGCGTTCTGCTTGTGAATGTTGCCCGCGGCGGCATCATTGAAGAAGCCGCGCTTCTGCGCGCGCTGGAAAGCGGCAAGGTTGCTGGAGCTGCGCTCGATGTCTACGAGAAGGAACCTCCTGTGGATTGGACAATTGCGGAACATCCCAAAGTGATTGCTGTCCCGCACGTTGGCGGTCAGACCGAGGAAGCCCAGTTGCGTGTTGCAGGCGATATCGCCAGCGAAGTCATGAACGTGTTGCAGGGTAATCCACTGCGCTGGAAGATTTGTTAATTCGAGGCGAGTCCATATTCACAAAAATTCGATAAATAAGAAAGAAATCGGGCTGGAGGGGTCCCTCCAGCCCGATTTCTTTATGATTTTTTTTGACAATCAGAAAAAGTGACGTATACTGAACGGTAGATATTCTGTTTTCTTTAATTTGACTTTATTGTTTTGGAAAAATAGTGGATTAAGGTAAGAATACATCGGATCAAACCTCTAACCCATATTACTTTTGTAAGAATGCCTCATCGGGGCCAATTGAATTTGTTAGTATTGATTCTTTTAGGAGGTAATCAATGAACCAGAAGCCCGTATCACTTAAAATCTTCTCCATTTTTCTCATAGTAACCTTTCTCCTCTCACCCTATTTGTCGAAAACTAGACCAGCCAGTGGACAGACTGCCCGAACCGGTGCCTGGGTAGACTCAGTGGAATTCAGCGTGGTAAATTCAACTGAAGCTGTCAGTAGCATTCGTGAAGGCGATATTGATATGTACCCTTCAGGACTGTCATCGACTACCTACACCGAAGATATTCAAAACGATCCCTCTTTGGATATCAGCACAAGTAAAGGTATGTATTACGAACTGACCATCAATCCCGCAGTCTTTTCTGATACCAATCGCGTCAATCCGTTCGCGGTGCCGGAAATCAGAGAAGCCTTGAATTGGCTGATTGACCGGGATCAGATCAACCAATCTGTCTACAATGGGATTGCCCTTGCCAAATACTTCCCAATTGCTACTGGAGGACCAGTTTACCAGCATTACCCGAGCAAAGTTGCAGAACTCGAAGCAGCTTACGCCTACAATCCCACCCTGGCAGAGTCCATCATTACGACTGAAATGTTGGCATTAGGCGCTTACAAGTCAGGCGGTATCTGGTATTACCTTGGCAACCCGGTGACGATCACACTGCTAATTCGCAATGATTCGGATGGAACCCGCTTGCCCCAGGGCGATTATGTTGCAGATCAACTCGAAATGATCGGATTTGAAACGTATCGTTGGTACGGAACCTCTGGCGAATTTAGTCCTTTATGGTTGTCAGGTGACCCTGCAGCTGGACTGTGGCACATTTACACAGGCGCTTGGAGTGCCACAGTAATTGACCGAGATGAGGGAAACCAATTTCGATTCTTATTAAGTCCGGATTCAGAATATGGTTTCAGTCCACTTTGGCAGGCATATGATCCTTCCCCTGCGTTTAGAGACGCGATGAATGAGCTTGCCAATTCATCCTATGACTCATTGGCAGAAAGGGACTCTTTGTTTGAATTCTGCTTGGAAGAATCGATGCGCTTTGCGGTACGCATTTGGATGATCGATGGCCAAAACTTTACACCCCGGCGCGCCACAACAACCATTGCCAATAATGTAGGGCAAGGAGTCGTTACCGAAATATGGCCTTTTACAGCCCGCTTCCAGGAAATGGAAGGAGGAGATTTGAAATTAGGCACTCCGGATTTGTTTAGGGAGCCCTGGAACCCAGTGGCCGGCAGCAGCTATATTTATGATGCATTTCCAATGAGCGGCACTGCAGATTTTGCTCTTCTGCAAGATCCGCATACTGGCTTGCCAATGGCTCAGCGGGTGGAGAGCGCGGCAGTCACTGTAAAGACAGGCACACCAACTACCAGCACAGAGCCATGGGTGACACTTAGTTTCGAAGATGTGATCAACGTGCCTGCTGACGCCTGGGCGGAATGGGACGCGACTGCGAAGCAGTTCATTCCTGCTAGCATAAAGTACCCTGGAGGAACCACTGCCCAGGTCAAGAGCGTGGTTACTTACCCGGTGGATATGTTCAGCACTGTCACCTGGCATGACGGCAGCCCGTTAAGCATTGGTGATTTTGTTTACAATATGATCCTGCCGGAGGACCGTTCTGACCCAGCAAGTCCGATTTATGACTCAGATTTTTCCGCATTCTCCTATTTTGAGAGCAGAGGTGTTATCGGAATTAGGATTACCGACTTAAATCCCCTCACCATCGAGACATATCATAATAATCGGTCCATTGATGCTGAAAACTTGGTTAAGACTTGGTGGCCAGAAGAGAATTACGGTCCATCACCCTGGCATACTACTGCCCTGGCAGCGTTTGCGGAAGCGGATGGCACGCTTGCTTTTTCTGAAAGTAAATCTTCTTCACTAGGCGTTCCCTGGACCAACTATCTACATGGTGATAGTCTTGGTATCCTTGCTGCCAAGCTAAGCGCAGTAATTCCCAACTCGTATCTTCCTTACATACCCACCATGAGCAATTACGTTAATCAAGCCGAGGTAGATTCGCGCTGGTCAAACCTGACCGCTTGGTACACAGCCCAAGGCCATTTTTGGGTTGGCAGTGGTCCACTTTTTGTGGATACTTATGATTGGGGTGCGAAGACTCTCACCCTGACCCGCTTTGAGGATTTCCCCGACCCGTCTAACAAATGGGCAAGCTTCCAGGAGGGTTCCGTTCACGCTCTGTCTATTGACTACCCTTATGGCGCTCCAGGAAGTACTTTTATCATCATCGGTCAGTATTTTCCGCCAAATGTTGAGGCAACGGTCAGTGTCAACGGTACTGTCGTCGGTTCTGTGATGACCGATAGTGAAGGTGAATTTGAGTTATCCCTGACGATGGATCCGGATTCATTGTTTGGCTGGTATATCATCACAGTGTCTGTGAGTGGCCAGCTTAAGCAAGTAATCAGTGAATCAGTAATGATCAGATTGGATGAGGCAACCCCCCCAAGAGTTCACGATCCGCTGAATCAAGATATGCTTGCACCGCTAATCGACCCAATTGTTCCTAAATTATTTTTGCCACTCCTTTTGCGTTAGGCAAATATCATTATGGATGGAAATGGGTGGATTTGATGAATTAACAGAACAAAAATATAGAATCATAAAACAGGTCCCGTTTGGGACCTGTTTTTGTTAGTTTTGTGCTGTCGGGGTTGGATAGATAATTTCTTGCGCGGGCGTGCCAATCGGCGTGGGCGTGGGGATGGGAGTTTGCCCGGAGGGGTCATGCACATAAACCCAGTCGCCCAGATTTGCCCAATTGAAGAGCCAATGCGCGTCCCCAGGGAACATATTCACACAGCCGTGCGACTGGGTGAACCCGAGTGAAGCCGGCCAGTAAATGCCGTGAATTGCCTGGGCGTGGTTGTAATACATCGTCCAGGGAACGCCTTCCAGCGAATAGAAGTCGGAGCGGTCGCTTGTGTAGGACCCCTGCATTTGTTCGAGTTCGCGCTTTTCGTAGATGTAATACAACCCGGGATCAGAATATAGCTCGCCCGATCCGGTTGCCACCAAAGCGGCAAACACGAGCCGCCCATCCTCATACGCTGCCAGGGTCTGGTTGTAAAGGTCAATGCTGATCCAGCGGTTGTTGTCAACCCCCTCCGGCACGGTCGTATCCACCACCAGACGGCGAGATTTTAACGAGGGGATCCACTCCCCAGGTCCAGCCTCGTACCACTCATAACCTTCTGCCTCCACCACCTGGTAGATCTGGAATTCAACGTACTTCTCGTACTGTTTGCCGGTTTGAAGCGCGGCGAAACTCGGCTCGGTGTAGCTCGGTGTTGGATTGATCGTCCAGCCG
>JAXGPH010000062.1:0-3741 GCA_040767065.1 Anaerolineaceae bacterium
CACAAATGGAATTGAGGGTGTAGTATTTGTTAACCATGCAGGTAATTGTAAGACAAACAATGTCGGTGTCAAGATGATATCCTGGTTTCGCAAAGAAACATTTGCTGTCCCAAGATCTTTCGTAGTGAAGGTGCTCGACCCCTTCCGCGACAAATAAAGACGGAACGGCGCACCCTATCCGCTTCGCTGCCAGGGCAGGGACCGTTCCCAACAACTTCGTACCTAATTCAACAATTTACTTCGTAAGTGATATACTTTTCCTTCGTGGACATAAACACTTACTCAACCTGGCTGGAGATTGACCTCAAAGCCATCAAGAACAACGCCGCCCTGATCCGTGAAAAGACCGGAGCAGAGGTGATGGCTGTGATCAAAGCCAACGGCTACGGTCACGGAGCGCGTCCGGCTGCCCAGGCTGCCATTGCTGGCGGCGCCACCTGGATTGGTGTGGCGCGCATCGAAGAAGCGCTTGCCCTGAGACGCGCCGGCATCTCCTGCAAGCTGCTGGTGTTGGGTTTCACCCCAGCAGCCAAAGTACCTGAAGCAATCGAGCACAACATTACGGTGGCGCTCTTTGATCCTGATTTGGCGCAGAACTACCTGGAATATGTCAATATTCACGGCGGCATGCTGCATGCCCACCTCAAGGTAGAGACCGGCATGGGACGCCTGGGTATGAATCCTGAGCATGTCGCTTCATTCCTTGAAGGTCTAAAAGACACTGCCCTCAGGGTAGACGGCATCTTTACCCATCTTGCCCGCGCTGATGAGCCCGACTCGGACTCCACCCCCAGGCAGCTGGCAATCTTTGACGCGCTTCTGGCAGATCTGGAAAGCAGAGGGCTAAAACCTGAAAAAGTGCACGCTGCCAACTCGGCTGCCGTGCTCAACTTCCCTCAGTCCTACTATGACATCGTTCGTCCAGGCGACCTTCTCTTTGGCATGTCTCCTACTGGTGACACTTTGCCTGAAGGTTTCAAGCCTGCCCTCACCTGGAAGGCACGCATCATCTCGCTACATAACTTCCCTGCTGGTCAGGGAATAAGTTATGGTTCCACCTATGTTACCAGCAAAGATGAGCGCATTGGTGTCATGCCCACCGGATATGGCGATGGTTTCCGCCGGGCTGAAAATCAGCAGGTGCTGGTTGGCGGCAAACGCGTGGACATCGTTGGCAGGGTTTGCATGGACCAGTGCATGCTGCAGCTCGATAGCGTCCCTGATGCCAGGGTGGGGGACGAAATTGTAATTATTGGCTCGCAGGGCGACGAGACCCTGAGTGTGGATGAGGTCGCAAAACGTTGGGGCACGATCAACTACGAAGTGGTTTGCGGTTTGGCTGATCGCCTTCCCAGGATCTATAACGAATGACCAAATCTTTAATCAAGGCGGAATTTCACTGCCATACTGTTTTTTCTCCCGATAGCCTGGTGGAATTGAGCGCGCTGCTTAAGGCTTGCGATGAGCGTGGGATTGACAAGATAGCCATTACTGATCACGGCAGCATGCAAGGTGCCCTCAAAGCGCACAAAATGGCGCCTGATCGCGTGATCCTGGCGGAGGAAATAGAGACACCAGAAGGCGAGTTGTTGGGATACTTCATGACCGAAGAGATCCCCCAGGGTTTGCCAGCGGTTGAGGTTGTGCGGCGGTTGCGCGGGCAGGGGGCATTTATCAGCATGGCTCATCCTTTTGATCCATTCCGAAGCTGGTGGACTGAGAAAACACTGGAGCAGATCATGCCTTACATTGATGGGCTGGAGGTCTTTAATGCCCGCTGTCGGCGTGAGGAATACAACCAGGTTGCTTACGAGGTTGCATTGGAAAATGGGAAAGCTCTTATGGCGGGCAGCGACGCCCACGCACTCAGCGAGTTGGGGCGAGCCAGTATGACCATGCCCTGGTTTGACGACGCAGCAGGTCTGCGAGCGGCAGTGCGCGAGGCTAGCATCAGCGGCGAGCTTTCCGGTTTATACGTCCACATGGTCTCGACCTTCGCCCGGGTGGCAAAGAAATTCAATTTTTGATATAGCGGATAGTTCATACGCTCACAAGGGCGAGGCAATGTGCGCGTAGGGCGTGATTGGAAGCACTGCGCAGATCATTATACAGAGGTCTTGTTGTGCTTCCTATCCGCCATCACGTTGTCTATCATTTGGAACAAACGAATCTTCCCCACAAGTCACCTCTGGCGGCGGATTGAGGGCACGTATTCGCTTCTTCATCACAATGTTCATGGTGCCCTCAATCGCGCCCTACGAATTAAGAGTGTCTCAATTGTGCTGAAGCTAATGTAGAACTTCCTACTGCAATAACGAGAAAATTAGCCAGGCTGCCAAAATCAGGAAGACAATAGCCATGCCGATCTTGACGGCTCCGGCGTGTTTACGCAGGAATTCAGTGAACTGCTTGGAGCTCGTGCCATAAAATGCCAGGATGAAGACGACGATCAGCGGCACGATGAACATCAGGTTATAAAGTACCAGGTAAAATAGTGCCTGCCCGCGCATTTCTGGGACGGAGCTCATTGAGATAATTACGGGAAGATAGATTTGCCCGGTACAAGCCAGTTCCAACATTGAGATCAGCAACCCGGTGGCGAAAGCTCCAAGAACATAGCTGCTGGCTTTGCGTCCCTCGCGGACGGTCTGATTGATGCGCTTGCGCAGGGGCTCTGGGAGCTTGAGTGCCATGTCGCTCAGGTCGCCCTTGCGCACCTTGATATAGTCGCGGATGCTCAGGACTGCCAAAACCAGACATAAGACAGCCGTGAACATGTAAACGACTTTACTGATGACGGAAGTGAAGCCTGAGATCAAGTCCAATACTTTGTAAAAACCAAGCCCCACCACTAAATACGCGATGAAAACACCCAGGGTAAAACTGGCACCGGTAATCAAGATTTCTTTGCCTTTTTTACCACTCAGCGACAGATAAGAGACAAAGAAAATGATGGTAGCAAAGGCGCAAGGGTTCAGCCCATCCACCAGACCAGCCAGAACAACAGCCAGCCAACCCATTCTTTCAAAACGGTCGAGCAAGGCATTATTACATTCTTCAAGATCGCAATTTTCCCAAAAGGCAGGAGAACCTGTCTCGCTCAATTCTTTTAAGACTGGCTCAATTAGGTCAGGTGTAAACTCTGATTCGTCAATCCAGGCGTAATCGCCAATGAAGAGTGCGGGTGTATTAAATTTTTTATCCACACCGACTCGATTGGCCATCCATTCAGCCAATGCGGCTTCTTCAAAAATATTGAATTCCTCAATGATCAGCTGGGGGTATTTGCTCTGCAGATAAATCATGTCAGTTTCGGCACGGGCGCATTCTTTGCAGCCGGTTTGATAGTAATAGGCTGCGTAGATTGGCGCAGCAATTTCACATGCCTCCGGATTTTCCGGGCTGCAAACCAATGCTCCGTCGGGTGTGGGTTGAATTTGTGAGATCACCAGCGAAGCAGGATCCACCCCGGGTATTTCCGGGAGCTTGATACCATCGCCTGCCAGCCCAGCTTCAACCAATTCCACAAAACGATCCCTTGTTTGATCTTCCCCATTGAGCATCTCGTTCCCGATCAGAACGACAGGCAAACTGCGGTCACTGGCTCCAATACCAAAAGCGCTTTCAGCTTTCATCAGCGCTTCGTAATTGACGCTTTCGCCTAATTCAACCAGTCTGATGCCGATCAGACCCGGATATTCAGCTTCCAGCGGCTTTACGACAGTTTCCAAAATGTCCAAA
>JAXGPH010000063.1:0-3184 GCA_040767065.1 Anaerolineaceae bacterium
TATCAAGAGTCGAGAAAAGCAAGGTCAGCCTGCCGGAAAGATCCGACCCATCAGGGTTGGATGCTTTCAGGTAGTTGTAGAAAGAGCTTTTTTCAAACACGCCCGTATCATCAGCAAACAAACAGAATAACAGACGCACCAAATAGACTTCCAGTTCGTGCCCCATATAGCCATTTTCTTTGAGGGCATCATGAAGTTTTGCCATCTTGTAGGAGGCGTCAGTGTTGAGCTCAATTTCGGTGCGGATATTCGGATCAGCTCCATGACCGGTCAGGAGACTGAAAATGCGCACATGGGATTTGAAAGAATTAACCTTGAAGGACTTGTAATGGTGTTGTTTGGACGTGTTATAGACCTTGATCGTTTCAAAATCTGAAACAACAACCAGTTCTGGCTGCTCCTCAGGCTTGAGAGCTCGAACATACTGCATGGCTTGAGTAAAAGCGGCGTCCAAGGACTTGCCGCGGGATTTCATTTCAATCAGGATCTTGCCGGGAAGAAGATAATCGATATAGTTTAAGACGCCATCAAGGCTGATGATCGGGTGTTCATGAAAACCGTCGTGCCAGTCCACTCCAAAGACATACATAAAGTCTTTTTCGAAGGTTTGAGCTTCTTGCCGTTCATCACCGGTGCAATCTTTCCAACGTTTTTGAAAGGCAACTGCACGAGTCTCGATCTCGGTCCAGGTCAGCATAACGAATCCCTCATGATGTTTTTCATCCCAGTCCGTCTGGGGTTGGTTTAATTATAACCCCTGAAAATTACCAAACATAGAATCGAGCCAGAAAACGAAAAAAGGAAACCTGACAGGAAACCTTGAACGAAATAGCCGATTAAAACAAAAAATGGCGAGGCTGGGATTTGAACCCAGAACCAATGGCTTATGAGTCCACTGCTCCACCGTTGAGCTACCTCGCCACGATGCCCAACGATATTACCCGAAATAGGTCAAAAAGTCAACCAATTTCCCCGGGAATTCTGTGAGGGGGTGACCATTTTTTAGGGAGAAAAGTAACTTCTCCCCCTAAACCTAATCCTTCAAGATCAGGCTCACCGGGCAGTGGTCAGAACCCATGATCTCGTCGTGAATTTCAACAGCTTCCACCCGCGGCATCAGCTCAGAGCTGACCAAAAAGTAGTCCAGCCGCCAGCCGACGTTTCGCGGACGGGCATTAGTGCGGTAGTCCCACCAGGTGTAGCCGACTTTGTCTGGGTAGAGGGCGCGATAGGCATCGACAAAATTGTGCTCAAGGAACTTATCAATCCAGGCGCGTTCCTCAGGTAAGAAGCCTGTGTTTTTCTGATTTGACTTCGGATTGGCAAGGTCGATCTCGTTGTGAGCGGTGTTGAAATCCCCGGTGATAATGACTTTCTCGCCTCTGGCATGATGCTGGTCGCACAGTTCGAGAAGACGGGCATAAAAGCCAAGTTTGAAGGCAACGCGCTTATTCTGCTGCCCGCCATTGGGGAAATAGATATTGTAAAGGAAGAAATCCGGATACTCCATGCGGATGGTGCGCCCTTCGTCATCATATTCTTCCTTATCCAGTCCGGTCTTAATCGAAAGCGGCTCCTGCTTATAGAGGACCGCCGTGCCGCTATAACCCGGGCGCTCGGCGGAATGCCAAAAACTTTGATATTCCGGATGTTCAAGAAGCAATTGGGGCACTTGTTCCGGCTTGGCCTTGATCTCCTGCAGACACAGGATATCGGGCTTAACTTCCTCCAGCCAGGCGAAACCATCCTTGTTGACGACCGCTCGTATTCCGTTGACATTCCAGGTTGTAATTCTCATTCTGCACGCCTTCTCAAAGCCTATGGTAAACTAATGATTTGATTATGATAGATTATACCAACCTCAGGAAGAGTTTTTTAGCCAGACATTTTTTGCTCGCTATTCTCTTTTTGATTCCCTTGTTTTTTGGCATAGGTCTGCGTCCTTCGCAAGCTCAGGCAATCTATCCGGTTTACATTGTGGAATATGGCGACACACTCTCGTGGATCGCGCAGCGCTTCGACACCACCCTCGACCAGTTGATGGCACTCAATCATATCCAACCCGACGACGTGCTGCGTCCGGGAGACCGATTGCTGATACCAAGCCTTGAGGGGATGCAGGGAGTGCTGACGACTGAGTATGTAACTCTGGGTTCAAGCCTGACCAGCCTGAGCCGGCGCAGTCAGACCGACACGGCAGTTTTGGTAAAAGCCAACCGCCTGACAAGCCCTTCGGAGCTGTTTATTGGGCGAGAGATCATCATGACCACCCAGGAAAACGGTCCTTACATGACCACAATGCCCGCCATCAAACCCGGGCAGTCCTTTTTGGAAGCCAGCGTCTTGAGCGGCAAGAATACCTGGCTGCTGGCAGAGATGAACGGACTGGCAAGCCCAACCATGGGCATGCCAATGGATACTTACTACATGCCCTCCACAGAAGAAAATGGCAGCAATCTGGCTTTACCTGGTATTAAAAGCATTGTTCTGGACAACCTTCCACTCTGCCAGGGCGAAACCTTCCTGATCGAAGTGGAAAGCGATCAACCAGTGACGGTCCATGCTAACCTGGCATCTGTTCAGCCGACCTTCGTGGATTTGGGCGGTGTTCAGATGGCATATGGCGGCATCCATGCGCTGACCGAACCCGGCGTTTACCCGCTGACAATGACGGTGACCTACCCGGATGGGAGCGAATACCGGTTTGACCAATTGGTGATGATCAGCTCGGCGAATTTCGCGACAGACAAGCCTCTGCAGGTGGACCCGGCGTCGATTGGTACTGAGGCAGAGAAAGCTGAAAATGACAAGTTTAAGAGCGTTATCGCAGCTGTGACCCCGGCGCAGTATTGGGACGGGTTGTGGTACTCACCAGCCCAGGATGCTGACTGCATCATCTCGCAATTTGGCAGCCGGCGAACCTATAATGACAACCCGGGTGTTTATTATCATACCGGGATCGATCTGGGTTACTGCAAAGGGACAGATGTCTATGCATCAGCCCGCGGAATGGTGGTTGGAGTTTTCCCTAACGAGGTAGTGCGAGGAAACAGCATTGTGATCGATCACGGCATGGGCGTCTACACAACCTACTTTCACCTAAGCGAGATTTTGGTGGACCAAGGCGACATGGTAGAGTCTGGACAACTAATTGGAATTATTGGGTCAACTGGTCGCTCGACTG
>JAXGPH010000064.1:0-3082 GCA_040767065.1 Anaerolineaceae bacterium
CACTTTGGTGCTCTTTGATCTGGACGAAATCCAGGATGTGATTGACCAATTAGAGGAGCGCCTTCAGGATGGATGGCTGGCATTTTTGATCCTCGAGCGCCGCTGGGAAGACAACCTTTATCTGCTTTGTGACGCAGGCTACACGCGCGGAAATTTCGTCCGCAACCTGAGCATGAAGCAAGTGCTCGATATCTCCATCCAAATTTGCAGCATGCTGGAGCAAGCCCACGCGAAAGGCGCAATCTACTTGGATCACAAATTACTTCACTATTATTGGAACGAATATCGCCAAAAAGTGATCATGCTGGACTGGAACATCGGGCATTGGCTTCCTGAAACCTTCTCGCCTGAGATACAGCGCTCAGACCTGGTGCAGTTCAGCTCCCGTGCCCTGCATCATCTTTTCACGGGCAGGCAGGCTCCGGGCTCTGTGGCGGTGGGTCCCAACCGACCCGAAGATATCGCCAATGCGCCAAGCCGCTACAAAGCTTCTTATTCGTTCGATGTCCAGAATCGGTTGAACGCTGATGAGATGAGCTTTCTCGAGAGCGCTCTGGACGGACGCTTTCAGACCCCCACAGAAATGAAAGAGAAGCTCCAGTTTTTATATACCAAAAGGCAATAGCCAAAGGCTTGCTTTGACCTGAAAGGACCTCAATGATTAACGATCTCATTGAAAAGGCACGCAGTGTTTTATCAAACGCATCTCCCAGTGAGGATGCGCTTTCGCAGGTGGAAAACGAACTCTCAACCTTTTTGGAAGCACACGCTACCAACCGTTTGGGTGATGAAATCAGCGTCGACGAGTTGGAAGAAGCCAACCGACTGCTGCGTGAAGTCCGGCGGGAGAAATCCCGCCGACAAGCCGGACAGCCCACTCCAGCGGCTGAAGAGTCCACGTCTACCCCTGCCATTCCAGCAAGTGATAATGAATCGATTTTCCAAACCGCAACTCCTTCCCAGGCGGCAAAAAATGCGGACATTCCGCCTCTGACCCGCACTAATCTGGGGGAGGAACTCAATTCCGGCATCGATAACGACCCACTTCGGCGCTTCTTCCAATCCGCGCATGACCCTGAAGCGGAGCGATTGATGGATGAGGCAGAAGAGGCGTTCTACAAAGGCAATTACCAGGCTGCCATCCCCCTGTATGAAAAAGTCATACAAATGGAACCAGGCTGGACGCGTGCCCAGGAACATCACAGCGAAGCTGAGGAATACCTGCGCTCAGGTAACATCCCCTCGGTGGCGCTGCCTCCCGAAGCAGGCAAAGCTTACGGTAAAGCTCAGAGTGCAGCCCGCGTTTTTCGGTACAAAGTGGCACTTGATTACCTTGATGAAGCGTTTGAGCACCTGCAGGAAGCCGGCATCAAGCGCTGGCGTGAGGGTGAAGAACTGCGCCATGACCTGGAAAACCAGATGCAAGCCTACGATGTCTACAAAGAAGGCTTGAGCTTGCTTTCCCAAGGGGACCTTGTGAGCGCCCTTGGCAAAATACAAACGGCTGCAAGCGCGGTAGCCATCCCCGAATACATTGATAAAGCAAACGAAGTCCGCCAGGACATCAGCATGCTTAACGACGTCAGTGACACAGTCAGCCTGAGTGGCAAGATCCCACCCGCAAAATTAGCGGATGCCCGCACCAAACTGGAACGGATCCGTATGAAATACGGAGAAATCAACCAACTCAGCCGTCTGCGCAACCGGCTCGACCTTTTGATTCCAGCCACCATTCAAAATCTGCTTGAAAACACGCAGCGGCTCAAGCAGGAAGCCTCCGAAGCTCCGACCGCATCGCTTGCACGCCAAAAGGTGGATGCTGCCCGTGAAAATCTGGATTTGCTGCGCCAGCTGGATGCCTACGACTCGCAGAGCCTCTCGCTCGAGAATGAGATCAGTACACTCGAGACGGAGATCCAGGCGAATGAAGACGCTATGACGCGTGCGGAAGAAGCTCTAAAGACTGGCAACAAGTTTTTCGCGCTTGATGCCCTCAAAATCAGCGCCAAACCACGCAAGCGTTTCCCCCAGGATCCAAAGATTATCGAGTTAAAGCGTGGTCTCCTGCCGACTTACATCATCGGTGGCTTGTCAGCTATCATTGCCCTGATCGTGATCGGATTGCTGATCTCTGTAGCATTCAGGGGCATTTCCAATGCGGTCTACGAACGAAACCTTGCTCGCACTCCAACCATCACGTCCACCCCAACCATCACGCTGACTCCAACCATTACGCCTACTCCCACCGTCACCCCCACTCCTACGCCGGATTATTCTCCTACGCCTACCTACACGGTTACTCCAACACCAGTTGTGATGGTTCAAACCCTGAGAGAGGTGTGGGCGCGTAGTGACTGCTATGACAATTTCCGCGCTACTGGCAGAATCCCAGCCGGCACGACTTTGACTCTGCTTCCCATGGCTGAACGACGCTTCGACAACTTCAACCGGGAATGTGTCCTGGTTGAGTACCGAAGTGGTGACTATGCCATTCTTGGGTATGTTCTCATGGCGGACGTAACGACTGTTGCACCTTGAGCCTGGCTAAACCGAGATAATGTTCCCTGTCAATGCGCTTCCTGTCAACTCTACGTGGCAAGCTTGTTTGGTCATCGTAGGGAAATGGCCTGCCTGTTCCTCGCTGTACTTTGGTCGACGCAGGCGTCGACCCTACGGGATTTGTGATTGAGGAAGGCCATCAATTCTAAATGGCAATCTTGTTTGGGCACCATGGGGAACTGGACTGCCTGTTCCTCACTGTTATTTGGTCGACGCATCCCGCAAGGGGAGGCTTCGCACGGCTTGTTTAGACAAGTATGATTGTTATACACATTATCCAGGGTGATTGTTTACAGTCTTAAGGGCAGACACGGGGATCTGCCCCTACGAAAACCAACTCTCCCTCAAACCCCATATGTAGGGGTAACCCCCATGTTATCCGTCACCATGGCAAAATCGGGGTTAACTTTACGATTCAAGATGATCCGTTTGTTAGATAATAGTCACCCTAAACAAGATATAAACCATCATTGTCTTGACACTGCCGTCAACTCAAGGCAATTTCTTGTCAAGGCAATTTTTC
>JAXGPH010000065.1:0-3040 GCA_040767065.1 Anaerolineaceae bacterium
CCTGTTCGACCAAAGGCGTCGTATCCTGGAGGATGGACATCACCCGATCAGAATATTCACTATAAAGCCCATGGCGAGGATGGATCATGATCAACTCAGGGCAGAGTTGGAGGGCTTTTCCAGCAGGCATCGCAGAGCGTACGCCCTTAAGACGTGCCACGTATGAGCATGACGCTATCACACCGCGACCTTGAGGACTGCCACCAACAGCAAAAGCTTTGCCCACGAGGGATGGGTCAAGCAACTCTTCGACTGAACAGAAGAAAGCGTCGAGGTCGAGGTGAAGGATCTTACGTGTCATATTAACAAACTCGCCTGTTTTCCAGGCGAGTTACAAGCGGTTAGATATCCAGGTTACGCACTTCTTTTGCATGAGTTTGGATAAAACGCCGCCTCGGAGGAACGAGGGAGCCCATCAGCATGTCAAAGGTCAGGTCGGCTTCTGCCGCGTCTTCGATTTCAACCTGCAAGAGGGTGCGGTTTTCGGGGTTCATCGTCGTTTCCCAGAGCTGTTCGGGGTTCATTTCACCGAGACCTTTGTAACGGGAGAGACCCACCTTATTGGCGCCACCCAGTTTTGTGATCAGTTTATCTTTTTCGGCGTCGTTGTAGGCATAGAAGACCTGATTACGATTGCTGATGCGATAAAGTGGCGGCTGAGCAATGTAGAGGTGCCCCTCTTCGATTAAAGGCTGCATGTAGCGGAAAAAGAAGGTCAGCAGCAGGGTGCGGATGTGGGCACCATCCACGTCAGCATCGGTCATGATGATCACCCGGCCGTACCGGAGACCTTTGAGATCAAAAGAGTCGCCAATGCCGGTGCCAAGCGCAGAAACGAGTGATTTCACTTCGCGGTTGCCAAGGATTTTATCCAGGCGTGCCCGTTCGGTGTTGAGGATCTTTCCGCGAAGAGGAAGGATAGCCTGAAAATGGCGGTCGCGACCTTGCTTGGCTGAGCCACCTGCCGATTCACCTTCAACAATGAACATTTCTGTTTTTTCTGGATTGCGTTCTGAACAGTCAGCCAGCTTGCCAGGAAGAGTCATTGACTCGAGTGCGGATTTGCGAATGACGAGGTCACGCGCCTTCTTGGCTGCATCACGTGCCCGGGCGGAAGTGAGACATTTCTGCACAATGGCACGCCCGGTTGCGGGGTTTTCATCCAGAAAAGTGGAAACTGTTTCAAGCACCACTGCCTGAACGTAAGTTTGAACTTCTGGATTCATCAGTTTAACCTTGGTCTGGCTTTCGAACTGAGGATCCGGATGTTTGATACTGACGATGGCAGTCAGCCCCTCACGGGTGTCATCACCGCTGAAATTTGGTTCTGATTCTTTTAGCAGACCTGCTTTACGGGCATAATCATTGATGCTGCGCGTGATGGCAGCCCGAAGTCCAGTGAGATGTGTGCCGCCGTCGATCGTATTGATTGTGTTGGCGAAGGTGTAAATGGATTCAGAATATGCATCGGTGTACTGTAAGGCAAATTCAACCCCAATGCCTTCAAATTCTTTCTCGCCATAGATCAATGGATGGAGTGTTTCGCGATTGCGGTTAATATATCGGGCGAAGGAGGCAATCCCACCTTCGAAGTAGAAGGTCATTTCCTTGCCGTCCCGCTCGTCAATCAACTGGATGCTGACGCCGCGGGTAACAAAAGCCATTTCCCGAAAACGCTGGACAAGGGTTTCGAAGCGGAAGCTTGCTTCATCCTTGAAAATTTCGCGATCAAAATGAAAAGATATCGAAGTGCCAGTGTAATCGCCAGTGTATGTGCCAATGGCTTTGACGGGTTCCTTAGGGATTCCTTTCTCGTACCTTTGGAAGTAAATTTTATTTGAGCGGTGTATGGTGACTTCGCACCATTCCGACAGCGCATTTACCGCCGAAACACCCACACCGTGCAAACCACCAGAGACTTTGTAGGATCCCCCGCCAAATTTGCCACCAGCATGCAGCACGGTCATAACAACCTGCAGAGCTGATATCTTCTTCTCTGGGTGGATTTCAACGGGAATTCCGCGGCCATTGTCTTTGACAGTCACGCTTTCATCTGCATGAATCGTGACCGAAATATGATCACAATAGCCGGCAAGAGCCTCATCAATGGAGTTGTCAACGACTTCATAGATGAGGTGATGAAGGGCTTTGATGTCGGTACCACCAACATACATGCCAGGCCGGCGACGAACAGCCTCAAGTCCTTCGAGGATCTGGATATCACCTGCATTGTAATGTTCGAGTTTATTGTTCAAGTTCTGCTCCAAAGTTTATGCCAGATCGGTTTCTGACATCAGATTTTCAGTGAATTCACGGACGGACTTGCGCGCGTCAATGATGAAATGAAAGCTTGCTGCTAGTAGTATGATTGAGATCAATGCATGCCCAAAAACACTGATCAATAACATCCAGGAATCATCGGGGGGAATCCGCCAGAGCATATCGGTCAGATAACTCACCAGGATTGCAAAGAAAAGAAACGTTGTACTTTTGGCGTTGGTCAATCGCACAGTGCGAACGCTGGTGAGCAGAGCCTGGGTGAAAGTCATTTTTTCCAGAAAGATCAGATGGGGAGTGAAAAGGACTGGTGTGATGAGGGTGATAATAGCAATGGTAAGGAAGAAGTAGCCAATAGAAGTAAAAATTGGAAGCAAGGCACCAATCAGACTGATCAGTAGCATGGCGGGGAAGATGACCAAAAGTGTGAAGATGATCGAAACGATTGGGATCAACACCCATGATAGTAATGACCGCGGCTCAAGAATAGATTCAACCGACACAGATTGGGTGGAGGTTGCTCTTGCGATTAACCGGTAAAGGAAGTAGGCGAAAACCAATCCAATCAGGGACAATCCAAGAATAACAAGAAAAACTGAGCCAGGTTGCTGTAGTTGGATGAACTGATATTCTCCGAGCGGATTGCGTTCGAAAGCGGTGAAAGAAAACAGGCTTGGTATTCCAACCGGAAAAGAACGAAGGAAGGCTGTCAGACTAAAGTAGCGGAAGAATTCAACCGACTGGATTTTTAAAGTTTCCCAAC
>JAXGPH010000066.1:0-2492 GCA_040767065.1 Anaerolineaceae bacterium
AACAATCACACTTGTCTAAACAAATTAGGAATTCCTAAAGCTTCTTTGAAGATTTGAGAATTTCTTTTTCAGCGACCGCGATTTCTTCAATCACCGCGCGGGCATCTGCTTTAACTTCATCTGGGGTGGAGGGAGAGTGGTTAATGAGCTTAACAAGCTCAAAAGCCTGCTTGAGGGTGTCTTTTACCTGGGCAGTGTAACTGAAATACTCCCAACCCACCGAATTTGGCACGGGGATCTCATGAGCCTTTTTAATCAGCTCGCGCGCCTTGCTTACACGCTTTTCGGGGGTCATGGGTTGAGCCATTAAGAACTCCTTTCAGGAGATAACTAAATTTTAACATGCATTTGCCTTTTTGGGTAAAGTTTTGGCAGGCTTCATCAGCCCACCGCCACAATGCTTACCAGTGACAGATTTTCCGTCATCGCGAGCTTCTGTTGCACCTGTGCCCACGAAGCAGGGTATCGCGATCTGCTTTTTAATACATCAACTGGAGACCTTCGGTCGGTGCACGTGCGCGGTCTGGAGACCGGCACGATCAAGTAGAAAAAGCAGACTGCCACGCCCCTCACGCTCTGGTAAGTTGGCTCCCTCGCCAGAATCGGGGCTCGCAGTAACTATGTTGAATGTCAAGAGCATACAAGGTTGACAAACTCTCCTCTCATAACTGGGATTGCAGGGAACGGTTTGTAGGGAACAGGCCTGCCTGTTCCACTTGGTAGATAGAAATGCCGTTCCTGGTTGAGGCAGGCCTCAACTCTAAATCATACAAATAGATGTCCATTTTTTCGACCGATAATATCCTTCTTCATTTCTCACGATGACAAGAATAAATCGCTCGGAGTGCAAAAACTACAAAGCTGGCTTCCGCTTCTTAACCAAGCGTTTTTCCACACTGCAGAGTTGCACTTCGCCACGCTCCTCTAATGACGCCTGTCATCGTCATCGCATGCTTCTTCTGCGTGGCGATCTGGGTTTTCAAATCTTCATAATGCAAAACATAACTGAAGACTGCCACGCCTCTCACATGACTGTAGATTAGCTCCCTTGCCAGAATCGGGGCTCGGAGTAACTGCCTTTGCCGGTGAGGGCCAGGCGTTTCAAAAGCCCACAGCCTGTGCCAAAAAGCAGACGCAGATGGTTTACTCAATATCGCCCAAACTCTTTGAAGTTACCACGCAAGCAGAGCTGACCCATGCCGCTGGTCACCTCAAGGCGCTCGATGAAGTCCAGAGTACTCTGGATAACCTGCGGGATGCCATTAATGGGGAGACTTGTAAGATTACCAAAATGTATCCACCCAGGTTGGAGGAAGCCACCTGAAACACTGTGCGGTTTGCAAGTATCTCCAATATCAAGTCAAGGAATTCGGTATAATGATGACAATTTAACCAAGTGAGGTAACTATGAAAATCGCAATCGGTTCTGATCACACGGGTTTGGCGCTAAAAGAAGTAATCAAAGCTTATCTAGACAGCCGCATGATCCCCTATGAGGATTTTGGCACCCACACACCGGAAAGTTGTGACTATCCGCGCATTGCTGAGATTGTCTGCAAAGCGATCCTCTCTTCAGAGTTTGACCGCGGCATCCTGATTTGCGGCACTGGCATTGGCATGTCGATCGCAGCCAACAAGATTCCCAACATCCGGGCTGCAGCCTGCAGCGAACCCTATTCTGCCATTCTTTCAAAGCGGCACAACAACAGCAATGTGCTCTGCATGGGAGCCAGGGTGGTGGCAAATGGTTTGGCAACCCTGATCACCGAAGGCTGGTTGAATGCCTCCTTTGAGGGCGGGCGCCACGAACGGCGTGTGGACATGCTGACCCGCATCGAACAGCGCTATGCCATCCCGGTTGTGCCTCACCCGGTGAAAGAAGACGATACAAATCCGCTCCCGACTGCAGACGCACCTGTCAGCGACAATTAACAACAATTAACAAATACTAAATTGGATTAGAAGCTTGTATAATGTATAGCAATTGCCCCAAGCAGGTTTATTGCATTTTATTATCGTGAAAGGACTGTTATGAAATACAAAGTTTTTGGTGATAAATTACCCGCTGTCAGCTTGCAGTTCGAAGCTAATGAAGCCATCTACACTCAGTCAGGTGGCATGACCTGGATGACCGACAATTTCAGGATGGAAACCAACGTACGCGGTGGTCTGATGAAAGGGCTTGGACGCATGCTGTCTGGCGAGTCGCTTTTCATGGCCACTTATACCGCCCTCGCCAGTGGTGCTGAGATAACCCTTGCCTCTTCATTTCCCGGAGCCATTATAGCCCTGGAGCTGGATGGTAGCATGGATTACATTGCCCAAAAATCCGCCTTTTTATGTGCGACCCCTGGCATTGAGCTCTCCACATATGTTACCAAGCTTAAAGCAGGCTTTTTTGGCGGCGAAGGTTTCATCATGCAGCGGCTGAGCGGTCGCGGCATCGTGTTCCTCGAGCTTGATGGAACCGTGGTTGAAAAAGAACTTGCTCC
>JAXGPH010000067.1:0-2921 GCA_040767065.1 Anaerolineaceae bacterium
GCATTCCAGATTCCCGGATCCCACTTTGGCAGATGCCATCCTTGACCGTACTGTCCATAATGCTTACCGACTCTCACTGCTTGGAGATTCCCAAAGAAAGATCAGAGGATTCCGCGCCATTTCGCACACTTAGGGTAAAATATTTTTAGCCAGTTATTTTTCTTTTTTCACTGTGCGAATAAGTCCGGAATGTGTGTGCGATTTCACCGGAATTTACACACGATAAAAAAAAGGAATATATAATCACGTGAGCTCAATTTGACAACATTATTCTTTACGCTCCACACCATTAACCTTGAAAAATGAGAAAGGTGGATCAACTATGACAGAACAGACACCCGGCGAGGAAGTAAAACAGGTTGAGGAAGTAAAGAAAGTAAAAAAGAACAAAAAACTGGGCGTTTGGGCGGTCATTGGCATCGTAATAGCAGCCCTGGCGGTCGTCGGCGGGGCGGGCGGCGGGTACCTGATCCATCTCTCCAATACCAGCCCCAAATTCTGTGCAACCTGCCACATCATGGACAAGAACGTCACCTCCTACCTCACCAGCAATGACCTGGACAATGTTCACTACCAGGCTAATGTTGCCTGCAAGGAATGCCACGATTACCCGGTGCCGGCAGAGATCAGCAGCGGCGTAAAATTCATCTTAGGCAATTACACCGTGGATGAGAATGGTGATTTAGCGAAACTGACTTATGGCGACGATATTTGCTTGAAATGCCATATCAGCAAGGAGTATGTGGCACAGTCGACTGACTTCCTGACCAAGAACCCCCACAACAGCCACAACGGCATGCTTTCGTGCAAGACCTGCCATGTTTCGCACGGTGACCAGATCGATTACTGTTCACAGTGCCATGACAACGGCGCGCAGCGCTTGATCGGAGAAGAGTACGCTCCGCGGGAAGACACGATCGATTAATAAAACTATGTAATGAAAGAGGCTGACAAAGAAGTCGGGCTCAAACAGCAAAAAGAATCAAAGCAAAGAGACAAACCAAAAAGGCAGCGAGCGCAGGTTCGCTGCTTTTTCTATGTTGTGTGCAAAATATAGAATGGCATATGCAGCAGTTATATTCTCAATTCCCCTCTGTAGAAACCATCTGAATCCCCAATTTGTGTAAGGTAGCCAAATACGAAATCCCCATTAACTGGACGACTGAATCGTATGATCAACCTCGTGGAGAAGGTATATGAACTCATTTTCAATGGTGGTTAAAAGCTGGTTGACTCTACAGTAACTGTAGAGTGTAGACTAATAAAATCGACCGGCGTGTTAAATCGCCAAAACTCGTAACGTGATTATCCAAAAGGAGCAACAATGAAAAAGGAAAGTAAGACAAATCAAAGTCGTCGTGATTTTCTGAAAGGTTCGTTGTTGGCCGGTGGTGCTGGCCTCGCTCTGGGGGTAACCGGGTGCGCGCCGAAGGTTGCTGAAACACCGGCGGCTGAACCGCCTGCCACCGGACCTTCTTTCCTCAACAAACCCGCCGCGATCAAGGACGGAGATGTTAAGGAGACGCTTTCCGCTGACGTTGTGGTTGTTGGGGCTGGGGTAAGTGGTCTGATGGCTGCGTACACTGCGGCTAAGGAAGGGGTCAAGACCATCCTGCTCGAGAAATCGGAAAAATTTAATGCCCGTGGTGGTCACAACGCCGCCCTGCGGAGCAAAATCCAGCTTGAAGAGGGATTGGATTATGACCCGGCCAGGGTGGTGGCTGAACTGACCAAATGGGCGAACAATAATGTGGATGTCGGGCAGGAAATGGCCTGGGCGGTAAATCACAGCGCGATCATGGATGAGCTCATAGACATGGCTAAAGCGAACGGTCTTGAGGTCATGCGCTGGGGGAATGATGTCCCGGACCAGTTTTACCCTGAGTACAAATCGGTGCACATGTTCGGTGGAATGGATCAAAGTATTCTTGCCGGAATGCTCGAAGGCGCAGCCAAGGCAGCTGGCGCAGAATTCCATTACAGTACTCCGGCAGAGCAACTGGTAAAGGATGCTTCAGGCCGGGTTACCGGCGTGATCGCGAAAGGCGCTGACGGTGCTTACAAAAAATTCAACGCCGCCAAGGCGGTGATCCTATGCACCGGAGATTATGGGAATAACCCGGAAATGATCCAATACTATTGCCCGCGTGCCGCTGAAGTGGATATGAACGTGTACGCGCCACCGGTGAACACAGGTGATGGACAAAAGATGGGGTTGTGGATCGGCGCAGCGATGCAGAAGCAGGTTCCTCACACCCCCATGGTGCACAACCTGGGTGCAGCTCCCTTCTCCGGGAATCCATTCTTGCGCGTGAACATTGAGGGCAAGCGCTATGAGAACGAGGATGTTCCCATCCCTCTAATGGCAAACTCGGCTCAACTCCAACCAGGCCATAAAACCTGGACGATCTATGATTCCACTTATGAAGAAGATGTTCCCAAGATGGGGACAAGCTTCGCGCGAACCAATATGGTAAGCGACTACACCAAAAAGGGGATCGATTCAGCCCTGGAAAGTGGATCGTTGATCAAGGCGGATACACTTGATGAATTGGCCACCAAGATGGGCGTTCCAGTGGACGCATTCAAAGCCACTGTCAAACGATACAACGAGCTGGCAGGGAAAGGCGTGGATGAAGATTTTGGCAAGAATGGTGAAATGATGACCGCCATTGATACGGCGCCATTCTATGCCGCGTACAATTCATTGGCTCTGCTTGTGGTGCTGGGCGGATTGGATGTGAACAGCAAATTCCAGGTGCTCGATCCTGAGCATAAGGTCATTCCCGGGTTATTTGCAGCCGGGAACACCGCTGGTAATTTCTTCGCCAATGACTATCCGGTCATTGTTCCAGGCTTGAGTCACAGCCGCGCGTGGACAACCGGAAGGCTGGCTGCTCTTGAAGCCATCAAGTAAGTAA
>JAXGPH010000007.1:0-53339 GCA_040767065.1 Anaerolineaceae bacterium
GTTGAATGCATCAAAATGCGACGGATCCAGGATAGAAGACAGCAAACATAGTTACTCGCCTAAATGATAAACCTGTAATTTGTGATGCACTTAATTAGATGCAATTGCCCTGATGGGTTGGTATTGAAAGTAATGACTCTGTACTTTTCGGGTAAAATATAAATTCACGTAAATTTGACGAAAACAACGGATTGGGTATAATCAAAACCTGATCCGCAGGAGGCTGAAGGTTATGGTTCTAAATTATGCAATTATTATCGTTTCAATCGCTTTGATTGCCAGTGTGCTTTTGCAAAGCAAGGGCATTGGCCTGGGCGGTCTGGCTGGCGGCGACACTGGTGGTGTCTATACTCAGCGGCGTGGAATTGAAAAAGTGATGTTTTACATCACCATTGCCCTTAGTGTAGTTTTTCTGTTGCTCGCACTCATCAGTGTGCTTATCTCTTGATAGCGTCTCATCCCGCCGCTATCACAATTGATCATGGAGAATAAAGATAACTCGCTAAAAGCAGGGGTTGTCTTTCTATTTACCAAATGAGACGCTTTCGCTGGCAGCTTCTGATTGTCCTGGTCACTGGTCTTGTAGTTGGCTTGATCTTATTCTTCCAAGGCTCAGCTTCCTCACCCAACCTGGAAAATACCCCCAGCCCTATTACTGGCGGCAGCTACACGGAGGCATTGGTAGGTGATATCGTGCGCCTCAATCCAGCGCTGGATCGCTTCAATCAGCCAGATCGGGATGTTGATCGGCTTATTTTTAGCAGCTTGTTCAAGTTTGATTCCCGTGGATTACCGGTGGGGGACCTGGCTGCAAGCTGGGATATTTCTTCCGATGGCAGCCGGTACGTGATCAACCTGCGGGAAAATGCTGTCTGGCATGACGGCACTCCCCTTTCCAGCCAGGATGTGCTTTACACCGTTTCTCTGCTGCAAAGCAACAGCAGCCTGGTTGCTGAAGATCTGCGAAGCTTTTGGCAGCTGGTGCATGTGGCTGCCTTGTCTGACCTGAGCCTGGAGTTTTCCTTACCTTACAGTTTTGCCCCATTCCTGGACTATCTTACTTTCCAGATCCTGCCATCGCATTTACTGGGTAACCTCACCCTTGAAGACCTGGTTGACCACCCCTTCAATCTCGCGCCGATTGGCTCCGGACCTTACCGTTTCCGGGAGTTTCATCTCACGGACGGCAAGATTGACGGCGTCAGCCTTGAAGCCTTCGAATACTACTATTCAGGGCGTCCTTACATCGATGAGATCAATTTCAAGCTCTTCCCTGATGCTCACACGGCATTTCAAGCTTACCTGAGCGATGAAGTTGACGCAGTTGCCAGGATTGATCAAGCGGATCTTGAAACCGCGCTGAATCAACCCGGGCTGGACATTCACTCGTGCCGGCTTCCCCGCCTGACGATAGTTTTCCTGAACACTCAGAATCTCACACAGCCTCTTTTGCAGTCAGCTAATTTCCGAAAGGCATTGATGGCTGGCACAAACCGCCAGGCTATGATCGATGAAGTCTTTTCCAGCCAGGCAGTTCTTGCGCTTGGACCGATCATGCCCGGAAACTGGGCTTTTTACGAAGGGCTGGAACCATACCGCTATGATGTTGACCTCGCGCGGCAACTGCTGGCTGGGGAAGGCTATACCTGGTCGGAAGCTGGTCAGTTAATGACCTCCGATGGGGCTCAGGCAAGGCTGACACTCCTGGTGCAGGATGACCAGATCCACAACCAGATAGCAACTATTCTGGCTGAAAACTGGGCTTCAATCGGCATCGAGGTCGTGCTGGATGTCAGACCTTACGCTGAATTAATGACCAGCCTCGAAAGCAGAGTTTACGAAGCCGCGTTGGTGGATATTGACCTCAGCAACTCTCCGGATCCGGATCCATATCCCTTCTGGGCGGAATCTCAAGCTGATGCTGGGCAAAATTACTCGCAATGGCGCAATACCACTGCCAGTGAGTACCTCGAACAAGCCCGAACGCAACCGAATAGAGACTTACGGATACGCCTTTACCGCAACTTTCAGATCCTCTTTGCTGAAGATCTACCGTCTCTGCCATTGTTCTACCCCGTTTACAATTATGGGATGAAGAACGCTATCAAAAACGTCTCAATTGGTCCTATTTATGATCCTGCTGATCGTTTCAACGCGGTGAACTCCTGGTACATTCTCTCTGATACGACGCCCTCAGAGGCTGCCACTCCCACGGAGTAGCGCGATGAAAGCGATTGGACAGACAGATTTGATTGGCGAAAGTAGGGTGAAAAAGTCGGACCTGCGGGTCAGGCTGCTTGGCACCCTTGATGAAGCCAGCGCTTCTCTCAGCCTGGCAAAAGCTTTTTGCTCACCCGACAATCAAATCCTCCTCGAAATCTGTCAAAAAGACCTGTCGCGCATGATGGGTTTGATGGCTGCCTTGCCGAAGACCCCGCTCGAAAAGCTTACAGGCAGTTTTTCTGCTGAACTCGAAAAGCTCGAAGACACCATCAAAGCCCTTAAGGCTACGGTCAGTTATCCAACCGATTTTATCCAACCCGGTCATACGCCTGCCACCGGCACGCTCGACCTTGCCCGCGCGATTGTCCGCAGAGCTGAACGTGAATTGGTTGCTGGTTTTGAGATTCTCCAAATCCCGGATGAGAGCATGCTTCAGTATCTTAACCGTCTTTCCACCCTCTGTTATTTGCTGATCCTGACTGAAACACCATTGTAAGATCATGATTGGAACCCTTATCAATTTCGCCGCAATCCTGGCAGGCGGGCTGATTGGTCTGCTCGCTGGCAACCGCATTCCACTCAAGGTGCGCCAAACCTTAACTTCCGCGCTCGGTCTCTTCACGTTGGCTTATGGTGTGCATATTTTCTCACAAACACAGAATATGCTTGTACCACTTTCCAGCATTGTGTTAGGAACCATAGCTGGTGAAGCCCTTAAGATCGAAGAACTGCTCAATAGTTTGGGTGAGCATATCCAGCAAAAGGTGGAACGCGATACCAACGCAGGCTCCCCGGACGCCCAACGCTTCATCACTGGCTTTGTCACAGCATCGTTGCTCTTTTGCATTGGTCCGATGGCAATCTTGGGCTCTATCCAGGACGGGCTTGTTGGGGATTACCAGATGCTTGCAATCAAATCCATTCTCGACGGCATTACTGCGATTGCCTTTGCCTCGACTTTTGGGGTGGGGGTACTTCTTTCAGCCGCGATGGTGCTGGTCTACCAGGGCGCCATCTCCCTTTTGGCAGGAACCATTGGCAAGGGGTTTGACCAAAGCGTGATCCTTGAAATGACATCGGTAGGAGGCGTGATCCTGGCTGGCATTGCGATCAGTAACCTGCTTGAGATAAAAAAGATTCGGACTGGAAGCTTTCTCCCTGCGCTTTTAATCGTAGTGCTGGTCGTTCTCCTGCTAAACACGCTTGGTATTGCCTGGTCCTAAGTTAAAAAAAGGGATCAGTTTGAACTGACCCGCTTTTTTACGAAAAATTCTGATGATCAATACCCAGCAGCAGCTAAAGCAGCTTGAATCGTCTCCTCCAACATAGTCGAATAGACAATTGTTCCGTTCACGTCAAACATTGGTGTGCCGGTGACTCCCAGGTCCTTGGCGGTTTGCGTATCGCGGCGAATAGCTGCCAATTGCGCATCGCTTTCAAGACACTGATTGAACTTTGTCATATCGAGTCCGATCTGCTCTGCATAAGAAGAGATACTGCTGTCAGCGAAGGCGCCGGGGTATGTGGCATTCTCAAAGAGTATTTTTTGCATCTCGAAGAATCGGTTCTGTTCCCCAGCGCAATAGGCAGCTTCCGATGCCTTAAGGGTAAGGTCTTCATTGAACTGGAAAACACTGTAAGTAAAATAAACCTTACCGGTCTCTACATAATCTTTGACGAATTGCTCCTCTTTTTCCAGCGCGAACGTGCGGCAATGACTGCAACCAAAATTTGAAAACTCCACCACTTTTACAGGCGCGTTGGGGTCGCCGATAGATCGTCCATGTTGGTTTGCGTAACCGGAGACCTTGCTCGTGTCCAGCAGCTTGGGCAGGAAGTAGATCAACAAAACCGCCACTACCAGCACGAAAGCTCCAATCAGCAGCCTGGTTGTCCGCTTGCGGGCTTCCCGTTCTCGTTGCGCTTTGAGTAATTCACGTTGTGAATTTTTTTGTGCCATATTAACTCCTGAATCGATTTGTTTGATTCTGCCATAAACGATTGTTACCGTCCAGCAGGTTCAAAACTTATTTTCTATAATTTCAACGACATCACCAAAATATCGCGATCCTCGCGTTCAAAGCCCAGGGAGTGATACAAAGATAACGATTGATGATTGCTTGCCTGAGTGTTAACAGAAAAGGAACTTACTCCGATGGCTGAGAGGGTTTCCAACATATCCTCCACCAGCCTGTGTCCCACACCTCTGTGCTGCCAGCGTGGATCCACAGCCAGACGTGCAAGATGGGCTGAGTCAAATGCGCTTGTGCTCATTTGGTACCCAATAATTTCTCCTCCCAGGATAGCGACGCTGTGCCAGGTGCTGAGGTGGTAAGTTTTAACCAGACTCGAGTGGTTTAACTGCCAGGCTGATTCAAAAGCGGCTGTATCGATAGCTTCCACGGCAGCCATGTCGCGAAAGGTCATCTGCCGGATGACGAGCTCTGGATCCACTTTGATAGGACTCACCACTGCGACATTGCATTGAAGTGTAACGATGGTGTCGGTTGGCTTGAATCCTTCGCTCCTGAGCAATCTCTCGAGCCAATCGTACGGTACCAGGGAGAAAAGACTCCGGGATCCCAATTCCCGTAAAACGTTCTTAATCTCCGAAAAAAAGGCTTTGAAATAGCGGGCATGTTCCCCATCGCGTTCAGCATAAAAAAAACGCAACCAGGCAACTTCCGGGCATTCGGGAGTTGCGGATAGCAGTGCTTTGATCTGCTGATCTTCTAAGGCAGCAAAACAGCCAGATTCATTGAACCTTTCATTGGGGGAGAACCAGTCGAGATTATTGAATGACAGATTATTCGCATTCAGGAATCTTGCCAAGTCAAAAGAGGATAAGTCGGAACAGGGCTGGATTTCGACTGGCATATTGATCAGTCATTGATTCCAAGTCTGTCCAGGATAGCATTCAATTCTTCGTCAGAATAAAAGCTGATGGAGATCGTGCCGCCCCGCTTGCCCTTTGAAAGCATCACTTTGGTGTGGAAGAACTGACGTAAACGGTTTTCCAGGTCTTCTGCTTCCGCAGAACGGGTGGTCAACTTCTTGTTGGTTGGTGCCTTGCCGCTTAGTTTGCTGACGAGTAATTCCGTCTGCCGTACATTCAACCCAAGGCTCAGGATACTATCCAGGGCAGCTTCCATTGCGCGGGCACTCGGCAGGGCTAGCAGACTTCGGGCGTGACCCTCAGAGATTTCGCCGCTTTGCAGGGTTTGCTGCACTACAACCGGCAGGTTGAGCAGACGTAGGGTGTTAGTAACTGTTACACGGCTTTTCCCGACTCTTTGAGCAATATCCTCATGGGTCAGAGAGAACTGATCCGCCAGGCTTTGGTAGGCTCTCGCGCGTTCAATTGGGTTCAGATCTTCCCGTTGGACATTTTCAATGATAGCGAATTCCAACTGTTCCTGCTGCGAAGCTGTCCGAACAATCGCTGGGACGTTTTGCAGACCTGCCAACTTCGCTGCCCGCAAACGGCGTTCACCCGCAATCAAGGTATAACGATCCATGCCTTCTGCAGCAATCACGATCAACGGCTGGATAATCCCATGCTGTTTGATGGAGGTGGCAAGATCTTCTAATTGGTCTTCATCAAAAATCTTGCGGGGTTGTTGAGGATTAGGGCTGATGCTTGCAATAGGCAGCAGTTGGACCTGTTCGCTTGCGCCAATCAGAGTCGGGCTGCTTTGCCAGGTTGGAATTAATGACTCGAGTCCTTTACCAAGTCCACTGCGCTGTGCCATCTTACTCCTGTCCGGGGTCAAATTTCACCCCATCTGCTGTCAACATCTCCATCGCCAACGAGCGGTAAGCTCTCGCGCCGCTCGAGTCAGGGGCATAGACCGAAATTGGCATGCCAAAAGAGGGCGCTTCTGCAAGCCTGATGCTGCGCGGAATAAATGTTGAAAAAACCTTGTCTTGGAAAAACTTTTGTACTTCACTCATCACATCCGAGCTCAGATTTGTGCGACTGTCAAACATCGTCAGTAAAACCCCTCTGATGGAGAGTTCAGGGAACAGCCCCTGCCGGATGCGGGTGATCGTCTGGGTCAATTGACCAAGACCCTCAAGCGCCAGGTATTCACACTGCACCGGGATGATCACGCCGTCCTTGGCGGCGATCATGCCGTTCAAGGTCAACAAACCGAGCGAAGGCGGGCAATCTACCAGGATGTAATCGTAATTGCTGATCAGAGACTGAACGATCCTTTTCAACCGTTTTTCACGGTCCGAAAGCTCAATCATCTCAATTTCTGCCCCCGAAAGGTTTGGTGAAGAAGGCATGAGCGAGATTTTGAAACGCGCGTTGTGCAAAACACACTCCAAAGCATTTTTTGCGCCTATCAGCACCTCATAGGTTCCATTTTCCACTTTATGCCGGTCAATCCCAAGACAACTGGTAGCGTTTGCCTGTGGATCAAGGTCTATCAACAGCACCTTCTGCCCGAATTGTCCCAGATAAGCCCCAAGGTTGATGCTGGTAGTAGTTTTTCCGACTCCACCTTTTTGATTGACAACAGTGTAGATTTTTCCCATACCTTACCCAAGTCAGTTTCTAATTTTTGCCTGTTCAATTTCTTCCAATGTTGGGATACTTGCCAGGCGTCTGCGCGTTACCGAACAGGCCGAGAGCTGAACGGCAAAACGTGCGGCTTCCCATGGATCCCGGGTGATGTAAAAGCGGTGAAAGAAACAAGCCGCAAAAATGTCGCCAGCGCCGGTGTCTTCGACCATCTCAACTGGAGGTGCAGAAAAATACCTGACCTTGCCCTCGGTAAAAACGCGTGCCCCGTCACGGCTCTCGGTAACGACCAGCAGCGGACAGATCCCTGCCAATTCTTTCACTTTTTGCTCGTCTCCCCGGAGATCCTCTATGGATAGGACGACAGCATCGGCTCTTGCAAGCAGAGCCAGCCCTTCAGGCCAATCCGCGTAGCGTACCAAACCGTCGTCATCCGCCTGACGGTACCACCCCTGGGGTGTCAGGCACACCAGGGCGCTGGGGAAAAGCTCCACGATATTTGGATCAATTTCTGCAGCAATCGGGCCCAAGTGCACCAACTGACAGTCGCGCCATGGTACGGGAATGTGGTCAGCAGTGATGCGCGTAGCCGAAGAATAAAGATGCTGAACGCGTGTTTGCCCAAAACCTTCATTGCGAAATACGGTCGATTTTTCTGAGGGAATAACCCATTTTTGGATGCCAATCAGAGAATCGAGCTGCAAATCGCTGGCGCAACTTGTCACCAGACCGACATTGTGTCCCAGGCGGGCAGCTGTTAGCCCTGAAAAACTGGCAGTACCGCCCAGGCTGATGCTCTGGTCCGCTTGTAAATCAGCAGTAACATGCCCAATAAGCAGATAGTCGATGGGATCAGGCGTTGTTCGTTGGGTCATAGGGCGGCAAAATCTCGTTTCTACGGGAAAAATTATAGCATGGAAAGGAACCAAAAATCGGAGGGCTGGTTTTAGAAGGCTGGTTTTAGTGGTTCAATGCTTACAAATGTCCAAGTGTGGGTGAATCTGATCTTTGATTTGGATTAAAATTATGTCATGGAAGATGTAAATACCTATCGCCAGGCTCTCGATGACTTTCGCCGTGCCAGGTCCAAGGCTGCCATGCAGCGCTTCTGGGCAGGCATAAGAGGGCGTTCGCTGGATCTCCTGCCATATGACGAGATTTCCACGAAACTGCGCGCGGTCAGCCGGACGGATCGCGGCATCAAACAGGTTCCCCTAAAGGACATTATTGGCAGTGTAAATCGCATCCAGGACTTCGACCGCAACTTTCTGCCGCTTCGGGATGACGATATTTACCGTTGGGCAGGCGTAAAAACCGCCATGACCAGTCCAATGGCTACAGGTGTTCCGCCTGTTTCACTTTACCAAATTGGCGATGTCTATTTCGTACTTGACGGCAATCACCGTGTTTCTATTGCCAAAGAAATGGGCATGGAAACGATTGAAGCTTACGTTACAGAAATAAAAACCAAAGTCCCCATCTCCAGTACGCTCACCTCTGATGAACTGATCCAAAAAGCCGCTTATGTCAACTTCCTTGAGGATACCAAAATTGACCAAATCCTGCCAGGGGTCGATTTCAGCCTGCATTTGATCGAGAATTATCCCCTGCTCAAGGAACACATCAACGTCCATCAGTATTACATGGGGATTGAAAAAAACCGTCCGGTTAGTTTTGAAGAAGCCGTACGCCATTGGTATGAGACTGTTTATTCTCCGGTGACTGCCATCATTGAAAGTTCTGGTCTTCATCACGCCTTGCGAGACCTTACGGTTACAGACCTTTATCTCTGGCTCCTGGACCAACAAAACGCGCTCCAATCGGATCTTGGGATTGAGCTTAAACCCGAAAACGTATTGGATTATGCGGCGGACAAGGAGGGCATAAAAAGCGGTTCGGGCTGGTCGCCTGCTGAGGAGCAGATCATGCAAATCCTTTTGAAGGGGGATGACCAGTACCAGAATCCCTACCAGGATTGCTTGTTTGAGCATGTGGCAGTTGCGCTGAGTGAGGATGATCCTGATTGGATCGCGCTCGAGCAGGCGATTCTCGTCGACCGCTGCCCAAACACTGCCATTCGTGGCGTGCACGTGAAAAGTCCCGGAACGCAAAAGTCTGCTGAGGAAATGGATTTATACCGACAGCGGTTCGATCAACGGCTATCAGAGGCTGGTATGAGGGGCAAATTTTTCCTTCGCGAGGGTGAGCCTGCAAGCGCATTACTCGAGTTTAGCCTGCTCTCTGATTTGTTGGTTCTAAAACTGAGTCATCCGCCCGCAGCGAGCTTAATGGATCGCATTTCTCACGGAATCATCACTATTCTTCAACAAAGCCGCCGCCCGGTGCTGTTTGTCAAAGAAAAGCCCCTTGCGATAAGTTCCATACTTCTGCC
This sequence comes from Anaerolineaceae bacterium, assembly GCA_040767065.1. Taxonomy (GTDB): domain Bacteria; phylum Chloroflexota; class Anaerolineae; order Anaerolineales; family Anaerolineaceae; genus Mesolinea. The sequence goes on from JAXGPH010000007.1 coordinate 9,147, forward strand.
GTTTAATGGTGGTCAGCACAGCAAAGAAGCCTTATATATTGCTGCTTATTATGCTGCCCGCGGTGGATGTAAATTACACCTGTTGTTGGTGATGAAAGGCTTGGATCAGGATGAGGTCAACCGCTACTATGCCCGGACATACCTGGAACGACTGGGAGTAGAGGCGGAGTATCACCAGGTAAGCTCAGAGAGCCTTACCGCTGATGTTGTCAGCCTGGCAGAATCTTTATCCGTATCCACCTTAATAATGGGTGGTTACGAGAACACGTCCGTTCTTGATCGGGTTTTCAGACAAACAATTGATGAAATCCTTGCCCAGGTTCCGGTTCCAGTCATGATCTGTCAGTAAAGCCAGAAACAATTACAGCACGGCCTTGTGCCGTTCCGCTTGGTCATGTGGAGGAAGGGGTCAATGCGGAAGGGGTCAAGCCCCTTCCCTACGGAAGATGGTTTACCGGAACGGTAATGTTGTTGGTGGATGGCCTTGCGCCGTTCCTTTTGCTCATGTTGCGGATATTTGTTGCATGGAACGGTCTTTTGCCGTTCCGTTTGGCGATGTTACGGAAAGGATCAATGCGGAAGGGGCCAAGCTCCCTTCCCTACAAAAGACGGTTTACCGGAATGGTAATTTTGTTGTTGAACAATCGTTTGCCGTTCCGACCATTCTTTCGGATTTCTTTATGCGAAATACTCATCTTCATTCCACCGGTTTACATTTTCTTCGATGTATAACCAATGAGTCTGAAAGTCCTTCTCATCTCGAATAATGTGATCGTGAAAAGATTTTTGCCAAATTCTGACCCCAGGCATTTCATTTCTGACTGCTCTGTCTGAAAGCGACTTGAAAGCGCCTACCAAGTCAGAAAGAGTCTTCACATTGCTATGATCTGTTTTCTCCTTCATTGTAAGAAAATGAAGGTGATTCGGTAGAAGCGAAAAATGGATCAAGGTAAACTCAGGAAATCGTTCCGGTAATCGGAAGAAATTTTCTTTTACAAGCTCACCAATCCTTGATGGAAAGAAAACATTATTGTCACCAATTTTTGAAACATCTCCGAAAATATGCTTGTTCTCATGACTACAAATTGTGACAAAATAAACAGCTTCTTGCGAGTAATCAAATCCTCTCATTCGTGGGAGTTTCCGCTTTGGTTTTTCCATAAGTTAATTTTATCAACGGAAACATTTTTAGTGAGCCGAGCATTGTAAAGATGGTAATTTTGTTGTATGGAACGGCCTTGCGCCGTTCCGTTCGCCATTCGGCGGATGTTCATCGTAGGGAACGGCCTTGTGCCGTTCCGTTCGCCATGTTACGGAAAGGATCAATGCGGAAGGGGTCAAGCCCCTTCCCTACGGAAGATAGTTAACCGGAATGGTTATTTTGTTGTTGAACAATCGTTTGCCGTCCCGTTCACCATGTTACGGAAAGGATCAATGCGGAAGGGGTCAACCCCCTTCCCTACGGAAAATCGTTTCATGTAGCAGGAAAGGCGAGAGTGATTTTGGAACCAATGGTTTTCAAAAATAATGAAAGTATGTTTACCCGGGTTAACGAAAGCGAAATATCGGGTGAAGTTGCCAAGATGCTAACGATCCTAACCACTTCAAAGACAGGAGTGGCAGTAATTCCCCCAGCATTCAGGTATTATTCGCGTCGGATCACCAAGAGCGTGTAATCGTCATCCAATGCCGACCCGGCTCTGAAATCATCCAGGGTGAGCTTGACGCCTTCGATGATTCCCCTGGCGGTTTCTCCCAGGAGTGACTCAAGCCTTGCTTTCAGCCGAACCTCACCAAACACCTCTCCTTCAGGTGAGAAAGTTTCCGTGACGCCATCGGTGTACATGACCAACCCATCCCCTGGTGCAAGCAACAACTCCTGGTCATTCAAACGGATGGGATCCATCATACCGAGAGCAACGCCGCCTTTACTGAGCGGTTGAACCTTGCCATGTTCCCGACGAAGCCAAAAGGGAGGGTTATGACCTGCTATACAATAAGTCACTTTTCCACTCTTCAGTTCCACTATCGCGTAAAAAACGGTCACAAAAAAGCCATCGCTCGAGTCAAGTTGCAGAATGTGATTGACCTTTTCAAGCGTGACTGCGGGAGACTCGTTCTCAAGCGCCCTGGCTCGGATCAGCGTTCGACTCACGGTCATATAAAGTGAAGCCGCCAGCCCTTTATCGGACACATCAGCGATAATGAGCCCGAACCTGCCGGGGGAAAGCTCAAAAACGTCGTAAAAGTCCCCACCAACTTGCCTTGCGGTCTGCCATTCTGCCGCCAAATCATACCCGGGCAATTTTGGTAACTTATCAGGCAGAAAGGTCTTTTGAATTTGTCTGGCTAGCTGCAGTTCCCGGTCGATCAGGGTTTGCTTATGCTGGACGGTTTGCGTAATGTAGTTTTGGATGCCTAAAGCAATCTGCAGCGAGGCAGCCTTTAGCAATTGCATGCGTTGACTACGACCCGGGCGATCCGCTTCAACGGCGACCAGCAATCCATGGATTTCCCCAGGCACGCTTAATGGCAGACATAAGCTGCTAACACCTTTGATTGCTTGGTCAGTGAATGAGGTGGTATATCCGCTTTTTGCCAGTAGATTTCCCGAAAGGATCAAATGACCAGCTTGTTCGAGTCCTTCCAAGGCTGGTAACAAGCGGTTGAGGGCGATATTGTTTTCGAAAGCGCAGGAATAATCCCCTTGTTTGGTTGCTATGTATCGCAAGGCTGCCTTTTCGTCCATTGGATCAAAACGGATCAGGGTTACCTCTTCAGCGTTAGTATATTCCTGGAGAAGCCGGGTGATTTCGCCAAGCGTTTCCTGAAGATCTTTAGACGCTATGAAAAGATTGGTGATCTGGAGCAGAATATTCGAAGTTACCGCTTCGGCTTGTTTTGCCTGGATCAGCTCGATGTTCTGTAAACTGACGGCCGTTTGCTGTGCAATGCCTTGAAGCAGGGCGAAGCGCTGGGTGCCAAGGATCAATTCGGGTTCATGGGGGATGTAGGCTTCTTTGCTGGTATGCAGCAACAGCCCAATCTGACGTTCGTGCGCGATAAGAGGAAACAGCAGGATGGTATCTTGTGGCGAGAGGACCAGGTTTTGTGCAATTTCTGGCGAACAGCAGGAGGCTGGCATGGCAGCCGGTTTGCCGGATTGCAGAGTTTGTTCAAGTAGTTTCGCATCGGAGATTGCGCAGGGTTCATCGAGATTACAAATTGCGGTGCCTTCCCCTAAGGTGGCTTGCAGTTGATACTCACCGGTCTCCGCATCCTTCAGGATCAGGGCAACGGACGTGCCTCCAATCAGGGACAGGATGAACTCACCTGAGATTCTCAACAGGCTGTTGGCATCGGTCAGGTTGCGGGTAGCCATCGCCACCTGCAGCATCACAGACGTGTAGTGAGTCTGCGCCTGTGTTTCCTGATCCAAGCGTTCTTTCTCAATTGCACTGCCCAGGTAACCGGCAAACGTCGCACAGATCCCTTCGGACTCAAGCCCATATCGTCCGGGTGTTCCTTCATGTAAAACCAGCATCCCCACATCTCTTCCTGCCGCTGTGATGGCTGTGGCGATACCCGAAAAATTTGCAGGAAGGTTGAGGGCATCTTGAAGAGGGTCTTCAAGACTGCCGGGTTTGCGGATGATTGTGCCCTCTGGTTTAATTTTTGGGTAAAACCAAGCATCGCCGGGAGCAAGTTCCTTCTGAAAATCCGGGACCCAATCTCTCTCAGGGGTCTTCATCGCGGTTAGAAAGAGATGGTCTTGGGCGGGCGCTTCTGCGCTGAAATCCTCAGGTGGGAAAAGCCAAATGCTGCCAGCTTCTCCGGGCAACAATTCGAGGATGTTATCCAAACTTATACTGAAGAAATCATGAAGAGGAATAGATTGAGAAAGCAATTCAGCCGTTTCACGGAATTTTTCTGAATTCTTTGTTCGCCAGACCTCGGAGCGATATAAGCTGGCGTTTCGCACTGCCACGGCTACATTGGCACTTAATGTCTCAAATACTGCGATCTCTTCTTCAGAGAAGGCGTTGACAGACTCACTCTGCAGGTCAAGGACTCCCAGGATTCTGCCGGCGAAAATTAACGGCAGGGCTAACTCAGAGCCTGCTTTTGCACCTGTGATCGGGTTTGGAACCGGTCGCGGATCTGTGGCAACATCGTTGACCAGCTGTGGCTTGCCAGTACGAGCCGCGAGGGTGATTAATCCCTGCGGCGCGTCAATGTTGAACGCGATTTGGTGCTCCCGATAGGTATTGGCGAGTGCCCCACTACCCGCCTGGTATGCCAGGGTATGTGGGACGTATTGCTTCAGGAAAATATGCACATAAGGGATGTTGAACTTAGTGCGAATCAATTCCGAAACCCTCGTCAGCAGTTGGTCCAGATCCAGGATGCTGTTGATGGTCTGGGAGACTTCCGCGATAACCTGCAGATAGTCCTCCTGAGACGGCTGGGCTTGGGGGTTAATTGAGTCTGTCATTCTCCTCAGTAATTTTGCTGGGGGTGAAATACTTCACTAAAGTCAGCTGATTTACTCCCGGGCAGGAGAAGTCGTAGACGGCTTTGTCCATCAATTCACGGATCAAGAAAAGTCCCAATCCCCGTTCGCAGCGCGTTTCAAGCGGACTGGTCAGATCGGGCTCGGCCACACAGGCAGGATCAAAGGGTTCGCCGTCATCCTGGATGGTGATCTTCAAGCCACTCTCGTTCAGATCGAGCAGGATCCCAATCTCACCCCGGCTTTCACCCCCATAAGCATGGTCTATTACATTCGAGCAGGCTTCATCCACTGCCAGGTCAATAGCATACCGCTGTTGCTCATCAAAGGGGCTGTCTTTGATGGCATCCATGACAAACGTGGAGATGGCTCTCAGGTGGTCGTAACGGGCGGGAAATCTGGCGGTGAGCATGGATGAATTCCTTGAATAAAGCGATTATAACATGCGTAAAAGGGTAGAATTGTGCCATGTCTGATGAGCGTCCAACCCTGCTGATCGATGACCTTCCTGAAGATGAACGTCCTCGGGAGCGGTTGCTGCAAAAGGGAGTACGGGCTCTCAGTGACGCTGAGCTGCTGGCAATCCTGCTGGGCAGCGGACGGGCAGGCGCTAACGCGATTGATCTGGCTCAACAGATCCTGCTGGAATTGGGCGGCTTCAGCGGCATTCACCGGGAAGATATCTCACGGCTGCTGGAGATCAAAGGTGTTGGGAAGGCTAAAGCTGCTCGCATCAAAGCCGCAGTCGAAGTTGGTTATCGCTTGACTTCCGCGGAGCGGGGAAAAAAGTGGGTCATCAAAACCCCACAGGATTTGGTGGAAATGCTTGGGCATGACCTGCGCGGCAGCGATCAGGAGGAGTTTTGGGTCGTCTGGCTTAATGCCCGTAACGTGGTAGCGGGAAGCCAACAGCTATATAAAGGCTCTCAGGATGCCACTACTGTGAGGATTAGTGAGGTTTTTAAACTGGTGGTTAGTAAAAACGCTAATGCTGTCATGCTGGCTCACAATCATCCCTCGGGGGATCCGACTGAAAGCCCGGAAGACGTCAATATGACACGCGCGATCATTGAGGCTGGGAAATTGCTGGATATCCGCGTGCTCGATCATATCATTATCGGTTCACACAGTTTTACATCCATCCGACAAACACATCCTTCTTTGTGGGCTTGAGTCTTCAGTCACTGAAGTGCATCACGGCACCTGTTTTGGGGTGAGTGAAGGTGAGCTCTGTTGCATGCAGCATCATGCGGTCCACCTTTGGCTTTGGGGTTAGTTTGAACTTTGGGGGTTGGTAAAGCGGATCTCCAAGGATGCCCAAACCCAGGTAATAGAGGTGAGCCCGAATCTGGTGCGTGACCCCACTGTGGAGTGTGCAGACGAGCTCAGCCCAATTCTCTTCGCGGCGGCGCACCAGAAAATCTGTCCGGGCGGGTTTGCCGTTTTCAAAATCAACCCGGGTTCGGTGGTTACGGTCTGCATTGACCTTCAATGGCACTTCGAGACTGATCTCGTTCCATGAAGGCTGCGGGGCAACCTGCGCCAGGTAGTGTTTGATTGGTTCATGCTCCCGGAATTGGCGATTGAGCTCGCGGTGGGAGTTTGCGTCCCGAGCCAGGACCATCAACCCGCTGGTTTCCTTGTCCAACCGGTGCACCATCCAGAGCCTGCCCAGAATGGGTTCCAAAACCGAGCGCAAATGTGGTAGGGAAGGATCGTAGCCATCGGGCACTGAACGCAGTCCTGCTGGTTTGTTGACCACCACGAGGTTTTCATCCGTAAATAAGACCCAATCGGGGGTGAAAGATTTTTTCCAGTACATGTGTTTCGGCTTCCATTGGGTTGCTGACCTTAAATGACTTTGCGGAAGGTTCAGGACCGGGCAACAAAACAACTGGTTTCGATCAATCCTGGGCCAACATGAACCACGATAGCGGGAGGAACGGTGTACTTGGGAATATCCGAAATGCCCGTGGCGGCGCTCAGTTCCTGGATGACCTGGCTTAATAGCGGTTCGGAGTCGCACTGACTGACCGTGAGATAGGGTTCAGGATTGTCTTTGCAGTACTCGGCGGTCAGGTCGATAATCGTGCGTACAGCCTGTTTTAATGTCCGAACTTTGTCAAAAGTATCAACCTGACCTTGTTTTACGGTCAGGATCGGCACGATCTGAAGCACCGTGCCGAAGAGTTTGGAAGCAGCTCCAATTCGTCCACCTCTGTACAAGTATTCCAGAGTTGGAGCGAGGAAGAATAAACGCTCGCGAGAAGCCATCTCTTCGACGTTTTCTTTCAGTTCATCGATTGTCAGCCCGGCATTCACCCATTTGTGGGCTGCCAGCACCAGCGAGCCCAATCCGCCGGCAATCGTGTGGCTGTCAAGAATGTGGATCTTGTCAGTGTGAAACTCACTCGCCGCTATAGTGGCGCTTCGAAAGGTGCCACTGACTTTTGTGGAAGGTGTGATCACCAGCGCGGTGTCGCCAGCCGCGAGGATCTGTTCAAAGATGGGCGTGTATAGGGCAGGCGGAGGTGCGGCGGTGCCAGGAAGAGTTTTGGATGCGCGCAACTTGGTCAGGAAACTTTCGGTATCCATTTCCGTGTCATCACGGAATGTTTCATTACCAAAAGTAATGATTTGCGGCAGTACTTCAATCCCAGCTTGTTTAAGAACATCAAGCGGCAAACCGCATGTTGTATCGGCAATGATTTTGATCATAAATTCACCTTTCTCAATTTGTTTCGTAGTTAAGAAATAAAAATAAAACCACTAAATGTGTTACTCTAACAACCCTCAAATAAGAGGTTGGTTACAGTTTGGGCAGATCTTCTCGCTCTTGCTGACGACGAAACCACAATTTGCGCAAGTAGCGGGTTGGACCTCACCGAGGGGAGCTCCGCATGCCAGGCAGCGCGAAGAAGCGATGGGATTGGCGGTTTGGCAATATGGGCAAACTGTGCGGCTGAGCCTTTCTGAGAGCTGTTTCCCGGTGCCGTGCTGAAGCGACGTTTGGCTGATTATTTCCCAGATAGCTTCTTCCAATTGCAGGGATTCGACATCCTGCGCAATGTCATCGATATGATCGATCAATGTATATGGATTTCTTAACGCACTGATTGCAGTCAGACCGAGGCTGGCTGCAAGACCGAACCAAATCTGATTGCTCAGGGTTATGCTGACCCCATCCTCAACTTTAGCGATGTTGACAGTCACGGCAGTTTGTCCGCCTGAGCGGCGATTTTGACGGGTTGCGATTTGCAAGGCGAGGTTGTCGCTGGATCCGTAACGCTGCACCTGGTAATTCCCGCGGTTGTAATAAGCCATCAGGTCCTTGGCTATGTCTTCGGGTTGGATATCTCCATGATATATGCGTGTGGTCATGTGGTCTCTCAATCGGTGTTGCGTTCAGCTTTAGATTATAATCGGGAATAGTAAGAGGCAACAATGATGGCTGCTAACACACGACAAATAACAACAAAAATCGCCCTGGCAATTGGGATTATCCTGGTTATTCTGTCATTTATGTTGCCCGGGATCACCACTCCAGTTGAGGGTCAGTTTCCGACTCTTGAAGTGCCCACCGTCACGGGTACGCCGAGGGGTTTGTGGGTTCGGGCTATTGGGGACCCTGGCATCCCGCTGAATGTTCGCAGTGGTCCGAGCCCGACCTCATCCCAGGTGGGTGTGTTCCTGGTGGGGCAGGAAGCCAAAGCTTTTGGTTACTACGGCAGTTACGTCCAGATCGAGTATGCTGGAGCACCGAACGACAGGGGTTGGGTGGTTTTGGACCGGGTCGAGGTTTTTGGGGGCACCTTGCCGATGCTGCAGGCTCCGCCAACCGAGACACCCTCGATTACGAAAACCATCGACCCAACTCTTGCTGCGCAGTTTATCATCACTGCCCAGCCTTCGCGCTTGCCCACTTTCACCGAACCGCCTGCTTTGTTGATCCCGACGTTTCAAGCTGAAACAGGAGCCACTGCAACGGGAGGCATTCCGATTGGGTATGTGATTATCACCCTTGCAGGTTTGGGTTTGTTTTTATCGCTGATCGCCATCTTGCGGCGAGGGTAAACCGTTATTCTGTTTTTGTGGTTGTGTATTTTGCGATTCGCTTAACGGTTTTCGTGAAAGAGAGCGCGTCAACCAAGGCTGGCAACTGTTCTTCCATTGCCCGGTAACCTTCCTCGAAAAGTTCAGTTGCATTAACCTCTTGCAGTATTCCATAATGACCGACAAGCGGTTTGACCACCACATCTGGTTTAGTTACTTCAAGGGTCAATTCGGCCAACCGGTCTGATCCGAGCTCAACCCCAGCATTCATATTCTTCAGGGCTTCGACGATCCTTGTTCTGGTCAACCGGTCAACGATGGCTTCAGGAATCTGGTTGATAACGACTATGTTAGTTTGTATAGGAGAAAAGCCGGCTGGTTTGGAATGAAGCGGCACTGCAATTATCGGGAGAGAGGAGTTCAATGCTCGCGCTGGTTTGACTGGGACTGGGTCCAGCACACCGCCATCCACCAACACATCTTCCCCCCTGGTCGGAAAAACACCTGGGATGGAAATGGTCGCGAGGACTGCTTTCATGACATCGCCTTCACTGATAACAACTTCTTTGCCGGTTTTGAAACTAACTGCGGTCACTGAAAACTTGACAGGGAGGTCTTTGAAGGTTTTACCTCCAATAAATTTTGTCAACACGTGTTCTATTCCGGTGGTTCCAATCAACGAAGGGGGATCTGAAGGAGTGCGGCGAAAATTAGGGTTCTTGAAAAATTCGATAACTGCTGCAAGGATATCCCTTGTAGGAACTTGGGCCGCCAGGGGGGCACCAAACAAACCGCCAGCGCTTGTTCCAGCGATCCCGACGATTTCATATTCATTGTCCAGGAGACATTGAACTATTCCAAGATGGGCAATGCCCCTCACCCCGCCGCCGCCTAATGCCAATACGATATTCTTTGCCATAACCTGTCCTGATTCCACCTGAAATATACCATAAGAGTCGGGCCCGCACCAGTTAAAATCGGATTGTGCTGGAGGAGAATATGATTGAAAAAGTGATGCTCCAAGACTGAGAGAATTAGAAGGAATATCTACCTTGTCTGAAATGGAGGACACTTTTTTGAATTTTTTGGAGCTGTGTCAAGGCAATTTAGAAATGTCCTAATCGGTTGATAAAGTATTCACTACAGGTTTGCCATTTATCTTTTTTCCATAGGTCCTCCAAGGATGGTCATAAGCAGGCGGCAACGGGTTTGGACTCTCTGATTTGGAAGAGACAACCGCATCTTGCTTGGATCTTTGCTTCACAGAACGGTTGTATTTGCCAGATCCCCGTTTCTTCGTAGTGGCAAGCCCCGTGCCGGCGTAGTGGCAGGCTCCCGTGCCGGTGTAGTGGCAACCCCCGTGCCGGCGTAGTGGCAGGCCCCCGTGCCTGCCATTTGGACCAGACGAAAAGCGGTCAACCATACCAATTTGATATTTTTGAAAGAACCATTAGTCCCTGTCAATTCAACTTGTGTCAAGAAAAGAAAATTCCAGAATTTTTTAAGCTGGTCCATTATCCAGCACACAAGTTATAATTACATGCAAGGTATAGGGAGAAAATAAAGGTAATGAAAGACTTTAATGCCGTTGAATCAAAACCATTTGCTTCCAATGACAACTGGTATGCTTTGCGCTGCAAGTCAAACATGGAATTCATCGTGAACGATCAATTGAAAGCCAAGCTAATCCCCAATTATCTGCCGGTCTATGCAGTCAAACCGGTCAATCCACGGTCGCATGCGATCAAACCTTACTTTCCGGGTTATCTGTTCGTGAACGACGAGCCGGAAAGGCTCTATGCGGAGAAGGTGTTTTTGATGCGGGGTGTGATCGGCTTGGTTCAATTTGACGGCATCCCTGCATCCATTTCCCCCAAGCTGATCGAGGCGGTTCGCCGTCAAACGCACCAGCTCAATCCTGAGCAACAGCAGGCACGGTCTGTGTTTGTAGCGGGAGATGCGGTGCTCGTGGAGGATGACATTATCGGGCAACTGGAAGGTATCTTTGAAAAGTGCGTCAACGGCAGGGAACGCGTTTCGGTGCTGTTGAAAATCATGCAAGGACGTATGATGCGTATGGAAGTTCCGGTGGAAAAAGTGCGCCGGAAGCCTGTAAAAATCGGCTGACAAAGCCAATCATTGGGGGTACACGAATAAAAAATGGCCCTGTCCGAGATGAAAAGCATGTCGGAAGGGCGGAGGCGTGCTTTCATCCAGACAATGAACGAACAGCCATGATCAAGAAACCCACTGCTGGTCAGCGACACCGACCTTTCATAATATGCCTTTGCCTGTTGCTTATGCTCTTGCTGAGCGCATGCATAGTGCAAAAGACGGAGCCATCCGCAAACTTGACACCCCTGGCATTAACACCTGGCGCAACAGCCACCACGGTCCCTGAATCTACCGAATTACTGCAATATTTGCCGACCGGGCTGGCTGAAGATGCGGGCGACGCGCCGATCCTGTTCACGCCTTCAGCCTTGCAGTCAAAAAGCGTTTCTGGGGCAGTGCAAGTTATCCCCACAACCGCAATCACGCCAACTCCAAACGCTTCTTTTTGTGGCAGGTCAGATGCCATCACGCTGCTGATCCTGGGGATTGATGAGAACGCCCAGGCGGATGCCATCAGGCTGGCAAGGATCGATTTTTCAAAGCCTGAAATCAACCTGGTTGCCATCCCGCGCGATTTTTTTGTCTCAATTGTAGGTTTTGAAAGGTACGGCATCGAAAAAGGGCGGATCAACGCCACTTTTGGCTACGGCGAGTACTTTTTGGGAACTGGCAATGGGGCGGAATCGCTGGCTGAGAATCTGGCTTACAATTTTGGCGTAGAGATCGATCACAAGTTTGTGCTGCATCTTGACGAGATCGCAAGTTACATTGATGCCGTTGGTGGTGTGGAAGTGACACTTGATGCTCCCGCATCGGATGCGCGCAATTACTTCCCGGCAGGCGTCAATCAATTCGATGGCGAACGCGCGGTCGCGTTCATGCGCATCAGGGAGTACGACAGTGACTTCAGGCGCGTCGAGCGCCAAAACATGGTATTGGAAGCTTTGCTGGATAAAGTGCGAAACGGTTTAAGCCCAACGAAGGTGTTGAGTCTGATCGTTTCTGTGCTCAAGGACGGTTCCACCCAAAGTGATCTGACCCTGCGCGATCTGCAGAGCCTTTACTGTCTCTCTCAGCAAATTGGGAAGGAAGCTATTCACGTCCGCGAGATCCCTGCTGAGATGTTCCACACCCACATCACTCCCACTGGTGGTTGGGTGCTCATTCCGCACGCGGAGGTGCCAAACTTTATCCAGGAATCGCTTAACCCTTAGCGGGTAAAATAGCGTATATAACAAATCAAGTTCACGCGCGAAGCAACCAAAACAGGGAAAAAACATGAAAGATACACAACCAATTAATATATCTGGAGGAAACCCGCAACCGCCAGTCAAAAAGAAGAAACATACCAGCGGCTGGAGGATCTTCCTCTATGTACTTTTCGGGCTGGCATTCTTGCTTGCCTTCCTATACCTCGTCTGGATTGGACCAAGCTTACAAAAACCTATCTCTGCGCCCTTGGTCCTGCCCACGATGGCAGTTGGTCCAGTGGAGGGCGAGGAAGCTGCCGCTGTTCAGCCTCCTTCCAACCTCGAGAAGATGCCGGTTTTTGTGGAACCAACAACGGAAGCAGGCAAAAAGCCGGTCTGCGGCGATGAATCTGCCTGGAATGTGCTGCTCGTAGGCATCGATTACAGCGATCCGGAGTATACCTATGGGCTGGCGGATGTGATCCGCATCGTGCGGGTGGACTTCGTGGATATGAAGGTCAATATGGTTGCTCTGCCGCGCGACCTGCTGGTGGAAGCGCCAGAGGGGCGCTTTACCGAGCAAAACCCGATGAAAATCAACCAAGCTTACCTTTTTGGCACTCCAGGTTGGGGTGGGTACCTGGGGGAGGGAATTGGCGCGAATTCGTTGGCAGAAGTCATTCGCTATAACTTTGGCATCACTCCCCAGCACTATGCCGTGGTCAACTTTGATACCGTCATCGAATTTATCGACGCGATTGGTGGGGTGGAAGTAAACCTGCCACAGGGCGTTACCGATCCCAACCCGGAGTTGGGTTCGTTCCCGGCAGGCCCGCAGGTCCTGAGCGGTGAGCGCGCGCTGGCGCTGATGCGCATCCGCACCAATTACTCTGACGCTTTTCGCGTCAGTAATCAGACCCTGGTGATGAAGGGAATCCTGAATAAACTCATGCAGCCCGAATCGCTGGTGAAGGTGCCAACGTTACTAAATCAATTCGGGGATGCATTTTTGACTGATCTTTCCATCGATCAGATTGCCAGCATTGGCGTGTGTTTTCTGCGCAATTTTGAGCTCGACAATCTGCACGCTGCCCAGATCCCCAACGAACTGTTGATGGTGGACTACGCCTTCATTCCATCTTTGGACGGCACTTCCTATACCTACCGCTGGGACCAACGCACCGTCGACTGGATCCATCAAAATTTGCTCACTGAATAAGACTTTCCTATGAGCGCACAAGAGATCAAAACTGAAGAAGACTGGGACTTGATCATCACCCCTCGAAAGAAGTGGTGGGACCTCCAACTGCGCGATGTCTGGCACTACCGCGACTTGATCAGCCTGTTTGTGCGGCGCGACTTTGTCTCGCGCTACAAGCAAACCATTCTCGGTCCGCTGTGGTTCATCATACAGCCGCTGCTTACCTCGCTGGTTTTCACCGTCATTTTTGGCAACATCGCCCAACTTCCCACCGACGGTCTTCCCCAGATGCTCTTTTATATGTCCGGCAATATTTTGTGGAGCTACTTTTCCACCTGCCTCACCAGCACCTCCACGACCTTCACCTCCAACGCTCATCTATTTGGTAAGGTCTACTTCCCGCGAATGGTCATGCCAATTTCCATCGTGATTTCCAACCTGATCACTTTTGCGATCCAGTTTGCTTTCTTCTTCGCCTATTTTGCCTTCTTTGCCCTGCGCGGGTCTGATGTCAGGCTCACCTCCTGGGCGTTAGCGCTGCCAGTCCTTTTGGTGTTGATGGCTGGGCTGGGGCTCGGTTTTGGCATCATTATTTCATCCTTGACCACCAAGTATCGCGATTTGCAGTACCTGGTAGGCTTTGGGGTTGGCTTGTGGATGTATGCCACGCCGGTCATCTACCCCGTCTCGAGCATCCCTGAGAAATGGCGCTGGGTGGCGAACATAAACCCCGTTACGCCGATCATCGAGACCTTTCGCGCTGGATTTTTGGGCGCGGGAGACGCCTCCTGGCCGCGGCTGGCTTACTCTTTCAGCTTTATGCTGGTCATCGTCCTGATCGGAGTGATGATCTTCAATCGGGTCGAGAAGACATTCATTGATACGGTGTAGTGAGCTGGCAGGGGATAGGTGGCAGGGGATAGGTGGTAGGTGGTAGGTGGTAGGTGACAGGGGATAGGTGGTAGGTGGTAGGGGATAGCTGGTAGGTGATAGGTGGTAGGTGGTAGGTGGTAGGTGGTAGGTGGTAGGTGGTAGGGGATAGCTGGTAGGTGATAGGGGATAGGTGGTAGGGGATAGGTGGTAGGGGATAGGTGGTAGGGGATAGGTGACAGGAGGTAGGGAAAGATGGGAGAGAACAATAATCAGTCGTCTTATAAAGATTTGGTCGTTTGGCAAAAGGGGATGGCATTTGCGAATGATGTGATTCAAGTTATTGAGCATTTGGAGACTGATAGAAAACACTACCGTATGATCGAACAACTTGAAGCAGCGGTTACATCAATCCCGATGAACATTGCTGAAGGCAAAGGGCGAGATTCCAAGAAAGAGTATGTTCACTTTTTGCATATCGCCCGTGGTTCACTTTATGAAACCATTACTCTCCTCGAAATCTTCTACATGCGCGATTGGATCAAACCTGATATATTTCTTGAGTTGGAACAAAAATCAAACGAAATAGCGAAAATGCTAAACGGCCTCATCAATAGCATCTCTCGAAGTCTCTGAACCTTTCCTATGACCTATCCTCTATGACCTACCACCTATCCTCTATGACCTACCACCTATCCCCTACCACCTACCACCTATCCCCTATCCCCTATGACCTACCACCTATCACCTACCCCCTTCACTTCCCCTATCAGCCACGAGCTACGAGCTACGAGCTATGAGCTATGAGCAACAAAGTCATTTCTGTTGAACACCTCACCAAACAATACGACCTCGGCGTGATCGGCACGGGCACGCTCAGCCGCGACCTGAACCGCTGGTGGGCGAGGGTGCGCCATCAGCCCGACCCCTACACCCGCATCGGTCAGCAGGACGCCTTTGCCCGCATCGGTGAGAGCATCCTGGCGCTGGACGACGTCTCGTTCACGGTCAACCAGGGCGAAGCGCTGGGCATCATCGGGCGCAACGGCGCCGGCAAGAGCACGCTGCTCAAGATCCTTTCGCGCGTCACCGCCCCAACAAGCGGCGTGGTAAAGATCAGGGGGCGCGTCGGCAGTTTGCTGGAAGTTGGCACAGGCTTCCACCCCGAGCTGACCGGGCGCGAAAACGTCTATCTCAACGGCGCCATCCTCGGCATGAAGAAAGCCGAGGTCACGCGCAAGTTCGATGAGATCGTCGCCTTTGCCGGGGTGGAGAAGTTCATCGATACGCCCGTCAAGCGCTACTCGAGCGGGATGTATGTGCGCCTGGCGTTCGCGGTGGCTGCCCACCTCGACCCTGAGATCCTGATTGTGGATGAAGTCCTGGCGGTGGGGGATGCCGAATTCCAGAAAAAGTGCCTGGGCAAGATGGGTGATGTTGCCGGCGAAGGCCGCACCGTGCTGTTTGTCAGCCATAATATGGCAGCCGTAGAAAACTTATGTCAAAGATCAATAATGCTACAAGCAGGAAAAATTGAAGCAGATGGAGGGTCAGTCTCGGTAGTTCAAGAATACCTGGACTTAGCGAGAAAGACAATAAACAACAACATTGATCTCTTAACCTTAACAGAACGGAGTGGTAGTGGGTTGGTGAAGCTTACAGATTTTCATGTGGAAGACCAGTATGGGAACCGAGTTGAAATAGTGAGAAGTGGGATGCCCGTCGACTTTGTTTTCACCTATATTAACAATTCAACAACAGAAAACAAACTAGATGAAGTTGATTTTGGGTTTTCTATTCACAAATCAACAGATAATCAAGTTTTGGCAGTTTTATACGCATCTTATCAGGCAAATGAGTTTTCCCTGGACACTCGAGTTGGTAAAGTTCGTTGTCATGTTAATGCCCTACCTCTTTCAGTCGGAAGTTATGGGCTTGGCGCTAGGGTTACAGTCAAGGGAATTGAATCTGACTGGCCTAGAGGTTTAATAGGCAACCTTCATGTAGAAGCCAGCGATTTCTTTCAATCAGGGAGAATAGGGTTTGGTTCATCAGCACCTCTTCTCATCAAAGGACACTGGCAATTGGATCGAGAACCTGAGGTTGATCGCAAAAAATGAACCTACTTCATCGGATTTCGCGAAAACTTGGTGTGAAAAGTAAGCCCTCTTTTTCACTGAACGCTCTTGATCTCAGGTTGCACAAGTACATCAAAAAGCGAAATGGCTTCTTCGTTGAAGTCGGGGCAAATGATGGCATCACCCAAAGCAATTCACTTCTGTTGGAACAAAAGTATGGTTGGACAGGTTTATTAATTGAGGCTGTTCCTGAACTAAGCAAAAAATGTGCCCAAAACAGACCTAACTGCATTATTGAAAATTGTGCTCTTGTCTCCGAGAGCTACAAAGAGAAGACCGTTCAAATCCATTATTGTAACTTGATGAGTTTTATTAGTAACGATATTGTAGATGAAGAAGAACATTTACAAAAAGGTCGGCGGTTCTTAAAAAATGATGATGGTGATTACCTTATCGATGTTCCTGTTGCTACCCTGAGTAGTGTTTTCGATAAATATAGCATACAACAAATTGATCTTCTTTCATTGGACGTTGAAGGCTATGAAATTGAGGTGTTGAAAGGTATGGACTTTTCCAGGCATCTTCCAAGTTATATGTTGATAGAAGTGAGAGATAAGATAATTACTGAAGAGTTAATTTCCGCATATTACAAGCAAAAGGCAGTTCTTCAATCTAATGAAGATTATGCTGATATTTTGTATGAGCGGCGAAAATTACATAGATGAAAATAATGAGTCAAAAAACCTCTTCAGTGGTTCCAGTTCTACTAATCCTGTTTAATCGACCTGACACAACCTTGCAGGTCTTTAAACGGATTAGACATGCACAGCCCAAGAAACTTTTCATTGCTGCTGATGGACCTCGAGCTGACCGGGTTGGAGAAGCGGAACTTTGCGCTCAAGCCCGATCAGTCTTGGACAAAGTTGACTGGGATTGCGAGGTCCATACCCTTTTTAGGGACAAGAACCTGGGATGTAAACAGGCTGTTCGTTCCGCTCTGGATTGGTTTTTCCAACATGTGGAAGAAGGGATTATCCTTGAGGACGATTGCGTTCCAGACCCATCTTTTTTTCCATACTGCCAGGAACTGCTTGAAAAGTATCGCGATAATCCCAAAATACTATCCATAAGCGGTTTCAATTTTGGCTATTCCCCTGCAGACGCAAGATCGTCCTATTCCTTCTCACGTTACATGAACATGTGGGGGTGGGCTACCTGGCGTCGTAGTCTCAAGTTGATTGATTATGAAGTCAAAGATTGGAACGAGATGGATAAGGTGGGTTTCCTCTATCGAGGAACCCGATCATCTATTTTCGACTTTGATTGGAAGTGGATCAGGGATTGGCGTAAAACCTTCAACAATTTGATCAACAAACAAAGAGATACATGGGATTACTATTGGTTTCTTGCTGCATTCAAGTATCGGATGCTGACGGTTTTCCCTCATCAGAACCTTATTGAAAACATTGGATTTAACCAACAAGCCACTCACACGCATGATGAGCAGAGTCAAATCACATCAATTCGTTCTGGATCCATAACTTTTCCGCTGGTCCATTCAAAAAAAATCACAAGAAATATCGTTTTTGAAGAAGAATACATAAAGGGAGTATGGCAGTCCTATCGACGTAGGGATCTGATCTATCAATTAAAATACTACATTCAAGAGGAATTATTGCCAAAACTTGGCTTTAGTTAAATACATTAAGAGTAATTCCTCTCTTGAAACCAAACAACACTTCTTTATTATCTTTCTAAGCGCGCCAATCAATTTTAAGTAGTCAAATTCTATGAGACTTTTTTATTACATTCATAAAGTTGGGAATTTTGGTGATGACCTTTCACCTGTTATTGTTTGTGGCGTCTCCCCTCATCGAATTCGAAGCATAAATCCCCACGATATTAGTAAACGACCACGACTAGAAAATTTCTTATTTTCTTTAGGCAGCATTTTCCATTTTGTTCAGGATAACGATGTCATTTGGGGCACTGGCGTAAATATTAATCGGCAAAATCCTAATAGATTGAAGAGATTAGATATTCGAGCGATAAGAGGTCCGCTGAGCAGAGAATTCATCATAAATAACTATCATTTGGATTGCCCAGAGGTGTATGGAGATCCTGCTTTGTTATTGCCGATTTTGTTTCCTCATAAAAAACACAACCCTGTAAGGAAATACGCAATTGTGCCACATGGCGGGGATATAGATTACTTTAAAAATTACGATAATGTAATTTTGCCTACAGAGAACTGGGAAAAAGTTGTTGATTACATTCTGGGTGCTGAATTGGTGATTTCAAGTGGACTTCACGGCTTGATAGTCGCAGAAGCGTTTGGCATTCCAGCAAGGTGGATATTTAATGAAACGCTACCAAGTTCAAAGAATGAAGGCGTATTTAAGTACAACGACTATTTTCTCTCAACTGATCGCTCCCCTAACGATTACGTTAGCACTGTTGAAAAAGCACTTAAAGTAGGAGGAAAGCCTCCCATAATGAAAAATTTCAATTCCCTTTTGAATTCTTTTCCTTCCGATAGACTAGGACCTCTTAGCGAAGTACGATCTACGATTGCTCGACTTGCTGATAGAACGAGGATGAAGGCACTCAGACATTGATCCCCAAAATTCTCTTCCTCACCTGCATGCCCCTCACGGAGCCGAAAAGCGCTTCGATGGCGTTCATGAGCGTGCTGCTTGCGCGCTATCCTGAGCGATTTGTCTGGTTTTCCACCAAAGGTGAGGCTGAGCCTGTCTGGAACCCACAAAACATCCCCTACGCTGCTTGCCCAAGCCCGCAGCGACCCGCGCGCTTACGCACCTTGCGCCTCGTGCTCGCCTACTTCCTCTGGCCTGTCGTTCAAGCTTTGAGGGCTGCCCGCTTTGCCCGTAGGAACGACTGCGAGGTGGTTTTGGCAGACCTGGCATTCGAAGCGGTGATTAGCGGACGCCTGGCTGCGCGCTTCGCGAAACTTCCGCTTTTAGTCAACGTGCATGATGACCCGGTCAGCCGTTTGCGCGTCAAGGGGCATCCGGTGTGGTTTCTGCGATGGTATGAAAAACAGTTCGCTAAAACCCTGCGGGCTGCCCGGCGTGTGGGGGTGATCAGCGACAGCATGGGCGAGGTTTACCAGCAGCGCTACGGCGTGCGGACAACCACGCTCTACATCGGCGTGGAAAAAGAAAAGTGCCTGCCTGCCCGCTGCCCGGACCCTACCCGACAGCCCATCCTGATCGCCTCGCTTGGCAGCGTAAACTCTGCCGAGAACTGGAACCTGCTGATCCCCGCGATCCGGCGTATCAACAGCCAATCCGGCGGCGAAAAATTCCGCATCCTGCACATCGGCGATCTCAACCCGACCCTCGCGCGTCCACCGGAGGTGGAGGTGACAGGCTGGCTGCCGGAAGAGGACTTTTTGCGGCAGCTCGACCGGGCGGATATTTGCTTCTTGAATGCTTCTTTTGCCCCGGAACAGGCTGAAGTGGGGCTTCTTTCCTTTCCGCTCAAGATTCACTCCTTCGTCCAGACGCAGCGCCCCATGCTGGCATTGGGTCCATCCGATTCGGCGGTGGTCAGATTCGTGCTTAAGCACCAAGTGGGGGAAGTCTGCTGCCAGCCGGATGCAAACACGCTTGCTGCTGCCATCCAAGCACTCGTTTCAGATTCGGATCGATGCCAGCAGACTTTGGAAAGTCTGGCTGAATTGCGCGAAAGCTTTGACCGCGAGCATTTCTTTGAGACTTTTGAGACCTTTACCGGGAGAGATGCTTGACCACGCTTGAGGAACTGAAGCAGGAACCGGTTTTTTTCTTCACCGCCACGCCCATCGCGCCAGGCGGGCAGGGGTCTTCCATGCGGGTCTATACCAACCTGCGAGCCTACCTGGACCTGGGCTTCCGCATTGAGTTGGTCCATTTCGCGAATGAAGATAACCAAAACACGCCGCTGCTCCTGCCCGAGGGCGAAATCCACCTCACCCAGGTGCAGCGTAATCTGAATGGGATGAACCGGTACGTCAAAAAGCTGGCGATGCGCCTGGGTTGGCCGCAATCCTTCATTCTGAACGCCATATTTCCTGGCAGGCAGCAATTGGTTGATGCTGTGCGCACGCGTTTCCAGGAGCACCCGCAAGCGCTCTTCCACTTTGAATACGACGATTTCGCCAGCTCCATTACCGCTTTTCCTGGCATGCGCTCGGTTTGGAGCAACCACGACCTGTTTTCGCAGCGTGTGAAGTTAATTTGGCAGAGCCGCGACGAGCGCCGCCCGCCCGACCGAAGCGAAGCTGAGCGCCAGCGCATAGTCGGGCGCGTGCGGCAGGCAGAGGATTTGATCGCCAGGCGCGCGAGCCTGATCCTGAACATTGCCGTGCATGAACATGCCGAATTCCTGCGGAGGGGCTATCGGAACGCGGTGCTCTTCCCGATGAGTTGGCCGGACGAAGCTTTGGTGCGGCGCGCCAGAGCCTGGAAAGAAGACGGCAAGCTTCGTCTGCTGCACCTCGGGAGTGTCAATGGATTGATGGGCTATGAATCGCTCAGCTACCTGATCGGGGAGGTCTTCCCGCGGCTTAAGCCTGAGGCGCTGGATGGGCTGGAGCTGTGGGTGGTGGGGACTGTGGCGGACTCTTTCTACTGTAACCGCATCCTTGAGGTCGCCAAACCCTACCCGCAGATACGCTTTTTGGGGTTCGTTGAGGACTTGCGCGAAATGTACGCCCAGGTGGACCTGCAGGTGGTAGGTGGAACCAAGGCTTCCGGCTTGCGCACACGGATTATCGAGTCGATGGTTTACGGCGTTCCGGTGCTCAGCACAGCAGAAATGGCGGAAGGTCTGACCGGATTGGTGGATGGGGAAAACATCCTGCTGGCTGCGGATGTGCAGGATTATGCGGAGAAGCTTTCGCGGTTGGTGAACACTCCGTTTGATTTTGACCAGCTCGCCCGCTCAGCTCGGGAAACTTACGACCGTGTATACTCACGCTCAGTCGCGGCAGAAGTGTTGGCTAAGGCACTGACAAAATTTAGTTGAAAATGCGCGGAGTTTTTTATCGCGACAGAATTTGGAAAATACGCTAATATGGAAACCCAATCAATGCAAGCCTACTCAATCCTGGACTTTTCCAGCGCGTCTTTCGCGCCGTGGGGAGGCGATTTCATACTTTCCTGAATGGGAAACCTTAGCTATAGATGGAAGCAACAAAGAGATTCTTACTGAAGGAACTCAGGCAAACCCTGCCGCGGGAACTGAAGGGAAACTACTGCCACCAGGGGCTGCCTGCGCTGACGCGCTGCCTGTTTGGCACGCAAAAGATCCTCTCCGAAAAGCCATTGCTTCGAAAGCCGGCTGATTTGGATATCCTTTCTTTCACGATCCTGCCGGAAGTCGTCGCGCTTTGGGACCATACTATCAGCCTGTCGCTTGGGGAGTTGCCGAAACAGATCATCATTGGCGATGGATCCGGCAATTACCGCCCTGAGGGTAATAGTCAGTTGTGGGTGATGCCGATCTATAACTTCAGCCACGGTACAAAACTGGACGTCTTTTTCAGCCAGGTTTGCGCTTCTGATCTCGTCTTGATCTCAGATGATGATGTTTTCTGGACGGATGGCGCTCCGGTGAAGTGGGCTTTGGATAGATTTGAAAAAGATAGCAAACTCGCCGCGGTTTCCTTTAATCCCAGACCGCACCTGAATCCTCAACTGAGAGGAGTGGTTTCAGAAGCGATGGGCTCGTATGCAGTGCTTATTCGCCGTGATATTTGGCTGAAAGAAAAGTTGTCCTTCCAGATCTATAAGCCGGATAATTGGAAGCAAATTGGGAATTACTTTGATGTGGCAGACTATGCCAACCTGCAGCTGGTGCAACTTGGATATCATGTGATCTCCGCGCCGGAAGAGCTAAGGCAGACCCTGATCCCCTTCTATGGGACGAGCATGTGGGCGCTGAAAATTCTGGCGAGTAAAGGCGACATCGACCGGGTGGTATACGCATACCGACCGGACGAACACAAGAAGGCTTACCGCACCGCCCTGGCGCTGCTTGGCTTTAGGGGGCTGCTTGATCAGCTTGCGATGAAGGAGATTAAGCCTTTGGTGCCGGTGGACTATTTGGACCGGACTCTGGAGGAAGCTGCCAAATCGTTGGACCAGCAAACCAAGGATGCCGTGGATGCTGACATTCAGAGTAAATTGGCTCTCCTTTCCAAGCGACTGTTGATAAACTAAAGTTAGAAAAGCGAAACATTATGCCTCGCACTGGAAGACACCCCCTCAAAGAAAAAGACCTGGCGCTCGAGTTGCCGGCAGCGCAGGACGTGACCGTGACCACCATCACCCACATCCCGATGCTGGAAGGCTATTGGCAGCACAGCCTGGAGGTCCTCAGGTTGTGCTTCGGAAGCCTGCGCGCCAGCACCCAGACGCCGTTTGACCTGATGGTGTTTGATAATGCCAGCTGCCGCGAGGTGACGGACTACCTGAGCGGGCTGAAGGAAGAGGGGCTCATTCAGTATCTCATTCTGAGCGATCAGAACTTCCGCAAGCTTGGCGCGCTTGATTTTTTGCTGCGGGCTGCGCCGGGAGAATTTGTGGCATACGCCGATAGCGATGTGTACTTTTTGACAGGGTGGTTGGAGCGCTCGCTGGAGGTGATGCGTGCCTTCCCGCAGGCCGGCATGGTCAGCGCGCTGCCGACGGTGGATAAATCGGACCGGTTTGTTGCCAGCACTCTGGCTGGTATTGCCAGCGACCCGATGGTGGCGGTGGAGAAGGAGCCCGACCTGGTACCTTCGGCTTTCATCCGTGCACACCAACTCAGCCTGGGCAAGGACCCCGCGCCGCTGCTCTCTGCTGAGCGAACGGACACGCGCCTGACCCGTGACGGTGTGCGGGCTTTCCTTTCGGCGCAGGACTTCCAGTTCCTGACCCGGCGGGAAGTGATCTCGCGGGTTTTGCCCCTGGACACTAATGATGAGGAACTTACCTACGACCCGATATACAGCCCTGTCTTTGAAGCCAAAGTCGATCGGGCGGGCTTCTGGCGGCTCTCAACAGCTGACTACCTGGTGCACCACATGGGCAACAGCGTTCCGGATCTGCAGAGTGAATTGGCAGAAATTGCCCCCGGTTTGAATTTCTCCCAAGTTGTTTCCAGCCCCGCTCCAGCCAAAAAAGGGGGCGGGTTGTGGCAGAGCCATTGGCTGCGAAAAGTTCTGAAACGGCTGCATACCTGGTCTTACAGAAAGTTGTTCGAGTGAGCTTGAAGATCGCTTTTGTGACACCCTACTACGACTCGCGCGATATCCGCCGAGGGTCGGGCACATTCTTTTACATGAGCCGCGAGTTGGAGCGTCAGGGCTGCGAACTCAGCTATTTTGGTCCGGTGGCTTTCCGGGAGCCGATGGTGGTGCGACCGCTGCGCGCCTTCGCCAAACGGGTGCAAAAAGGCGGATACCTGACCTACCTCGACCCGGCAGTGGCCCGCGCGTTGGGAAAAGAACTCTCCTCACAACTGGGAGGGAGCTCCTTCGATATGGTTCTCACCAATGATCCCGGCGTGGCTGCGGGGCTGGATGTGCCTTTTCCGATTGTGTATTACTCCGATGTGATGCTTCCGGCATCCGCGCGGGCAAGCGACCTGCGTGAAATGGTGGCCTATCGGCAGGTACCGCTTTGGGCGCTGCGGCGCTACCAAAAGACTATGAGGCGCTGCCTGGAGCGTTCCGCGCTGGCGGTCTTCCCGGCTGAGTGGCAGGTGGAGCTGGCACGAGGTTATGGGGTGGCCCCGGAAAAGCTTCACCTGGTCTACTTTGGTGCCAACATCCCCGATCCCGGACCCGAGGTGGCGGAGCAGAGGGATTTCAACCTCAATGCTCAACAGCGGAAAGTGAACCTGCTCTTTGTTGGGAAAGATTGGGAAGGAAAAGGCGGCAGTGTTGCGGTTGAGATTGCAACAGAATTGAACAACCGTGGAATAAAGTCACACCTGCACATAGTTGGTGTAGATTTTTCCGATCGAATTAAGGCAGATTTTATACATTTTTATGGGTTGTTAAACAAGGATGTTCAATCCGAAAGGAATCAATTAGAAGCGCTTTATCGATCTTGTGATGTTCTCGTAGTTCCCAGCAAATCTGAAGGCTATGGACTTGTTTTTGTGGAAGCCGCCGCCTATGGTTTGCCCTCTTTAGCTTACGATACCACTGGGGTTAGACATCAGTGAAAAATAGAACAAGTGGCATTTTACTAAATCCAGAAGCTAGCCCTAAAGATTTTTCTGCCCAGGTCATTTTGGACTGGCTGAATAACCCTGACACCTACCAACGCTTTTGTCATGGAGCGCGCGCGTTCTATGAGACAAATGCCAATTGGGCTGTCAGCGTACGAAAACTAATTGAAGTTCTGAAATCTATTTTCAAGAGCGTTAGCGAATGAAAATCCTTTACGCAACCTACCGCTACGATCCGACCAATCCTGATCTCGGGAGTAGCGTCGATTATGGATGTTACAAAGCGCTGATCGATGCAGGGAATAGTGTAGAAATCATCGGTCCAGTGACCCACGGGGTGAGCATTTTTGAAAAGTTTGAGACTTACTTCTGGAGGATTTATAAACGTTTAACTGGGAAAAGTGGCTTGAAATACCTTATGACCACATCGCTCAAAGCTTCTAATGCTGTTGCCAAAGCGATGAAAAATGGGGATTTTGATGCAGTATTTTCCATTTTCCATGCATTTTTTGTCTTTCGAAGATTATCTGAAATGTCTTTTTGGTTTTTCGACACTACCTTTCACGGTCAGGAAGAGGACTGGCCAATGTATGGAAAACTGGCCTTAAAGCTAACTTACTGGCAGGAGAGAAAAGCACTCCAACATATCGATGCTTGTGCGACCAACAGTGAGTGGTCGAAGAAGCAGCTTGTAGACTTTTATGGATTGAAAGGCAAGCAAGTAACTGTTTTTCCAATGCCTTCTGCTCTTCCTGTTGAGGCTGTGAGGACATTGGACCAGGAAGTTTTAACCAAGCAATTAACGCATCCGATACGAATTCTATTGGTTGGCAGAGTATTCAAGCGCAAAGGCGTTGACATTGCACTGGAAGTGGTTCGGCTCTTGAATGCCCAGGGCATCCCGACTCTTCTGAAGATCTGCGGTTTGCCAGAATCCGAACGCCAGGCCTGGGATAATGTCGAGTTTGTGGGTCCCTTCAAAAAAAGCGATCCTGATCAACTGGATGCCTATATTGACCTTTATCAATGGGCGCACTTGCTAATCCACCCCGCCAGGTTTGAAGCAGCTGGGATTGTCCCGGCCGAAGCGGCTGCGTTTGGCACGCCTACCATCACCAACAACACCGGCGGGTTGGGCACTTCCGTGCTGGATGGGGTTTCAGGTATCGTTTTGCCTAAAGGCAGTCCACCGGAAGCTTACGTCCAGGCTATCATTGACCTGGTAAATGACCCGGAACGCTACCAGCGGCTCTGCCAGACCACGCGCGAACGTTATGAAAAAGAACTGAACTGGGATGTAGCCGGCAAGAGATTGGTGACTATCTTGGAAGAGGCAGTCCGAGAGCACAAAAATAAACACATAAAAGGCTGATCGTGACCACAAACGAATCATTATCGAGAAAACCCCACATTGTTCTGATCGTCGCCCGCGGTGAGGCGGTGCGGAACTTCCTGTATTCCGACACGCTTGCCATCCTCTCCCGCGAGGCACGGGTGACACTGCTGTCTGCCATTCATGACGAGAAGTTTATCCAGCGATTTGGTCCGCTGGTTGAGCGCATCATCCCGCTGCCCGAACTGCAGGAAAGGTGGATTGTCAAATTCCTGCGGGAAATGATTGACATGGCACACTACCGCTGGATCTGGACCGAAAAGGTCAAGAACAAGTGGGAGCTGCTGGACTATGAAGCCCACACTCCCAAACAAAAGCTGAGGGTTAAGCTATTCAAGGCTTTTGCGCGCCTTTTTGCCTCCCGGGCAGGACTCAACTTTCTGGCGTTTTGGGAGTATCACCTTTCGGTCCTGCTCAACCCGACGCCTTTCTTCAAACAGACTTTCAGCGAACTCAAGCCCGACCTGGTGTTCAACTGCTCCCACATCCATGCCCCGCGCGGGGAAATGCCGGCACGGATTGCCCACAAGATGGGCATAACAACCGCGACCTTCATCTTCTCATGGGATAACCTGTCGTCGAGGGGACGCATCCTGCCTCCTTACGACCACTTTTTAGTCTGGCATGAGGGCATGCGGGATGAACTGCTGCACCTGTATCACTTCATTAAGCCCATGCAGGTACATATCACCGGCACTCCGCAGTTTGATTACCATTTCAAGCCGGAATACCAAATGACGCGCCAGCAGTTGGCTGAACACATTGGATTTGACCCAAACCGTCCCTTTGTGCTATACACCACCGGCATGGATAGGGATTTTCCCGGCGAGGTGGGGCATGTGCACACAGTGATCGAGATTTTGAAAGAAATTGAGATTTCAAAACGCCCACAATTGGTGGTACGCACCTATGTGAAAGGCAACAGCCCTGAGATGGAAGTACTCGCGCATGCCAACACTCCGGATGTTTTTTTTCCACCGGTATTGTGGGACACAAACTGGTTCATGCCGCAGGAAGAAGACCTGGCGATCTACAGCAGCCTGCTAAAGCAGTGCCTTTTTGGTATAAACCCTGCTTCGACGGTGTCGTTGGAGTTAATGATGTACGGCAAGCCGGTCATGAACCTGGGTTTTGATCCGCCAGGCACGAACCTTCCTGGTCCTTTGCACTGGCAGCGGCACATCGGATTTGACCACTACCAGTGGGTTGTGGCTGGGGGTGGTGTGCGCGTAGCTTATTCAGTGGAGGAGATGCGCGCCATCATCCAGGAATACATCCACAGAGGGAATTGCCTGCGCGAAGAGCAGCAGAGGTTTCTTTATGGTTTTTTTGGCCCCACACTGGATGGCAATTCCGGCAAGCGGGTTGCTAACACTCTCATCAACCTTATGGAGCATAAATGACAAACATTGTTTATTCCCCAAAGATTTCTGTTGTAACCCCGACTTTATGTCGTCCAGATCATGTTTTGTCCTTGTTAGAGAACCTTTCACAGCAAATTTTCATGCCATTTGAGGTGATTTTGGTCGATGGAGCGTCTGAAACAGAAAAATCCACGGAGGAAGTAGTAAGAAAGCTGGTGAACAATCTTCCTTTTAACATTAACTACATAAAATTTAGCGGTGGCACAGCCCTCCAACGCAATAAGGGTTTGGAGGTTGTACAAGGGGATTTGGTTGCATTCATCGATGATGATATTCGATTGGAAAGTGATTTCTTTGAAAGAATTATTGAGGTTTATGTACAAGATGAGAATAAGAAAGTTGGGGGTGTAGCAGGTTACATTACAAACCAATATGTGGATATTAACAAATCCCCTCATTGGCGGATTTACCGTAAGTTAAATTTGTTTACAGTTTATGAGCCTGGACAGTATGATTACGATACTGGCTATCCGATCAACCGTTACTTGCAACCGCCTCATGAAGGGCTAAAACGGATTGATTTCATGGGTACAAATTGCGCGGTTTGGCGGAGGGAGGTTATCGATAGTGGTTTGCGATTTTCGGAGTTTTTTACTGGGTATGGCATGTTGGAAGATGCTCATTTTGCTCTGAGAGCTAGAAAACAATGGATATTGTTGGAGTGTGGGAAAGCGCGCTGTATTCACCTTCATGCGAAATCTGGCAGGGAAAATCCCAGGTTGCTTGCAAGGAAAACTTCTGAAAATTACCGCTATGTTTTTATGGATATTGTCCCTTATCGTACCTTCAAGCAGGAGTGTCGGTTTTGGCGGGTACAATTTATTGATTTGATCAGGTTTTTTATCTATGCGGTTTTACATCCTACAAAAAACAATTGGTTGACTGTGCTAGGAAAAATTGAGGGATTATTTTTTGCATTAAAAATGAAACAACCGAATGACTAATGTTTACGAGATCAGATCATTTTCTGTTTATTTTCTGGTACCCCCGAGATCATTGCATTAAAAGGATTAGTTCTAAGTGAAGTAGATTGTGGAAATCCTGCACTCAAACACTCAAATTGGAGGCAGTACCCAGAAAAAGATCAATGGTGATGCCAGAAACTAAATCAATATATTGTTTCTTTATATCAGGTAGTTGGGGTGAAAATGCCAATCGCGATCGTTTGGAGTCTTTAGCCCAAGAGCTTGTGTGTTTGGGGCATGAGGTGGTTATCCTACTTGACCACAACCAAACTGACCTCGTGAACACTTTGCAAAATCCACACGTCTATACCTGGCCCTCGTACCGTCCCACCAAGCTCAGGGATGCTTTTTTTCTATACAAGTTAATAAAGCAATATAGACCAGATTGCATGATCTCTCAGTTTGGTTCTGTGAATATCATGCTTTTGGTAGGTTGGCTTTGCCGTGTCCCGCTTCGCCTGGCACGATATGAAACTAAATCTCAGCAAATATCGATTGATTCAAAAATTTCTAAGTATAGATTAGCTTTTTTGCGGCTCCGAAAACGATTAGTCTTTTCGCTTGCCACTTTACTCCTTGCAAACTCTGATTCTACACGTAAAGATCTAGTCAATGTTTATCATATCGACCAAGACAAGATCCAGATTTTTTATAACTATTTGATAGATCCGCTTAACAATAAGATGGTTACAGGTTCTTATATCTCCAACCGGATTATTTGTGTAGGAAGGATTAACAAGTCTAAAGGTCAGGATGTATTGATAAAAGCCTTGGCATTACTTCCGCCCTCGTTGGACCTGAAAGTAGAATTTGTTGGCAGTGGGGATTTCATGAAAGATTGCCGAGAATTAGCAGATCGCTTGGGCGTTTCAAACAGGTGTAAGTTTAACGGAAGCGTTACCCATAGCCAAGTTTATGAAAAGTTTGCGCAAGCCGCGGTTAGTGTGGTTCCTAGTTTGGATGAGGCATTTGGTTACGTGTGTATTGAATCCATGGCGGTTGGAACCCCAGTTTTAGGTTCCAGAGTCGGTGGCATTCCAGAGATTGTCAGGGACAAAGTGGATGGCTTCCTGTTTACCGCTGGAGATCCCAATGATTTGGCCCAAAAGATCAAGTTGTTTTTCTCTGCTGAAAACGATCAAAAACAAATGCGGGCAAATGCCCGAAAGCGATTTCTTACCACCTTTGAACAGAAAAATGTCTTGAAAGATCAGGTAAGTTGGTTATTATCAGAATTGGCAAGTAAATAAGAAAGATGAAACTCCTGGTAATTTCCCATAAAGAAACCTGGGAAGACTCTGCTTCTCCTTCGGGTTTTTCAACCAAGGGTGGGTTTCCATTCCAAATGAGGGCGTTATCGGAACTTTTTGATGAGACGCAAATTCTTTCCCTGCGGCGTGCTTCGAATCCACCTTCAGGTCTTGTTCCACTCAACGGAAACCATCTGCAGGTAATAACCCTTCCCGAACCGAAAGGGCATGATCTTGAGCGCAAATTGCGCCTGATGCTTCACTTTCCCCGCTGGCTGATAACAACCTGGCGTGAAGTCGCCAAAGCTGACGCAGTCCACGCGCCGCTTCCGGGTGACCTGGGCACGATAGGAATGATGATTGCTTTATTGCAGAAGAAGCCGCTTTTCATTCGCCACTGCGGACGGTGGGGCATCCCTTCCAGCGCTTTTGACAGGTGGCTGCAGCGATTTTTGGAACACATTGCCAATTCGAGGAATGTCGTGATGGCGACCGGTGGTGCTGACCATCCTCCATCCAGCCGCAATCCAGCCATTTCGTGGATCTTCTCCACAGCCCTGACTGCAGCCGAGTTGGAGAAAACCCACAAAGCCCAACTCTGGCAGACTGGCGAAGTTCTGCGATTAGTGACTGTTGGCAGCCTTTTGCCGGGGAAGAATCTCTCAGCCCTGATAGCCGCTCTGCCTGAAGTGCGTAAGAGAAGCCCCGAACTAAGTCTCGAGGTAATAGGCACCGGTTGGCTGCTGAAGGACTTGCAACAGCAGACACGGCAGCTTGGTCTTGAAGAGGCGGTGATTTTTTCAGGTAATTTGTCTCACGACGAAGTGATGGCACGTCTCTCCCAATCACATGTTTTTGTTTTTCCCACGCTCTATGAGGGCTTCCCGAAAGCCCTGCTCGAAGCAATGGCTTGCGGGCTGCCAATCATTGCCAGCCCGGTTTCGGTAATCCCCAGGTTGCTGGAGGGTGGAGCAGGAGTGCTCCTGACCGGACAAGATGCCACATCGATAGCAGATGCTGTGTCTGATTTGCTCTCTGATCCGGAAAAAATGGCTGCCATGGGATGCCTGGCTCGGGAGAGGGCGCAGAGTTACACGCTTGAACGCTGGCGGGATGAGATTGGCGTGCGCCTTTCGGAAGCGTGGGGCAAACCCCTCAAACAGGAATCCATTGAACCTGATCAAGGAGCTGAGCTTGCCTGATCTGCGCGGTCAAATTGGCCGGATTCTTTGGAAGCTAGGCGTGACACCTGCACTTGTCAGGCATGTCGCCCGCCAGGGACGATTTGCACTTGTGATGCATGGAGTCTCACCCGCTTTTGATCCATCTTTGCCCGCATCCGTACAGCCGCATCATACTGCGCAGGAGATGCGCCAGACACTTTCCTGGCTAAAGCATTACTTCACTCTTCTCACACATGAGCAATTTTTGAATTCGGACCATGCAGGAGTGCTGCTGACTTTTGATGACGGTTTCGCAAACAATGTTGACGTATTGCTGCCAATCCTTGAGGAATTTGACGCCCCGGCGGTGTTCTTTGTGACGGTTCAACATGTGCTTAACCCACGGGATTGGCTGCCAGCAACCAGGCGTTTGATTGAACAAGTTTGGCATCAAGTGGAAGATGTGCCTGAAACAACCGCCCGAAACTTTTATGATGGCATGACAGTTGGGCAATTGCAAGCCTGTGCTCAGCATCCCCTGATCACAATCGCCTCCCATACCATCTCACACGCTTTTCTTTCACGCTGTTCGCTTTTAGAACAGGAAAATGAAATTTCTGGCAGCAAACGCCTGTTGGAAGAAATGGCTGGAAAGCCAGTTGATTACTTTGCTTATCCAACCGGGGATTATGACGCGCGCACTATCCAGCTAGTTCAGCAGGCTGGATACAAGGCGGCGTTTGCAGTTGATCCGCTGAGGTTAGGGGCGTTGCAGTTTGAGATTCCACGGGTGGGGTTATATTCTTCTGAACCATCCTACCTGGGGCTCAAACTCAGCGGTCTTTATCGCCCTCCGCTGCATGGCAAAATATTTTCAGATTGAAGAAACTTTTTGATCGCGTAGTTTTCCGATGGCAAATTCTGATAAAAAAATAAAAATCATTTTTCTGATCAACGAGCTGGGCAAAGGAGGTAGTGAGCGCCAGCTTTACCTGCTGCTTAAACATATGGATCTGGATGCAGCCGATCCTTTGGTGATTGTTTTTAATCCGAGCGCACTCACGGATTATGGTGACAATATTCGAGCTCTGGGCATCCAGGTTATCCCTCTGCCGTCCTCAAAGAATTCGCCACTAAAAAGACTCTTGTGGCTGATTCGTTTCTTGAGAGAGGAGAAACCAGACGTAGTACATTCCTGGAGTGCGCCGGATAACCCATATGCTGGCACTGCTGGTTTGTTTGCAGGAGTGCGACTCCGGATAGGCTCGCTGCGAAACTCACTGCAAAACCGTTCCTTTTTGGCTTTGCCTTTGCTCATACAAAAACTCGCGATTCACAATTGCCCATATTTACTGGTAAACGCCAGCAGTATTCGCGAAGAATTACATAACCGCCACTGTCCAGCCAGAAGACTTTTCCTGATAGAAAACTGTGTAGAGATCCCATCAGACACTGAAAAATCCGATCTTCCTCCAGTTTTCTCAGAAGACTTGCGTCTGGTTGGCATGGTATCGAATTTAAGGCGCAACAAAAATGTCCATGTCTTTATTGAAGGTTTAGCTTTGGTTTTACCGCATTTCCCTGATCTTCGCGGTGTGATCGTCGGGCAGCCCATCCCTGATGAGTTTGATTATTACCAATCCATCCAGCGATTGATCAAGGAGAAGGGGCTCACTGAAAAAATCTTCTTATTGGGTTTCAGAGATGACGCCCCGCTTTTGGTGAGCAGATTTGAGGTTTTCTGCTTGCTCTCAGATTTTGAGGGAACTCCCAATGCGGTGCTTGAGGCAATGGCGGCCGGACGACCTGTGATTGCTTCCAATACCAGCGGCATTCCTGATCTGGTTCAGGATGGCGTCACGGGGTATCTCATCCCGCCTGGGGATGCGACAGCTTTCGCCAGTGCGTTGGAAAAAATGTTGAATAATCCTCATAGGGAGGAGATGGGTGCGGCAGGTCGAAAGAGGGTAGAATCCAACTATGGCTGCGAGCAAGCTGCAGCACAAATGCTGCAGCTTTACCAACAGCTTCTGAAGAGGAAAAATTGACTATTCAATTACTGTCTGCCGCAGAGATTGATTCAACCCAGCTGACAAGCTTTTTGGAACGATTTTTTGGCAGCACCAAGGCGGACTTTTTGCGCAAGCACGGCGCCTGGCTGCACGGCAGTCAGGAAAACCGGTGGGTGCTGCTGGTGGATGGGGTGCTGGCAGGCTATTGCGCTGTGATCCCCACTCAGGTTTGCGTTGAGGGTAAGGAACTATCTGCCATTTGGTGGGTGGATATTATTGTGGCGCCTGAATTCCGCGGGCAGGGTTTGCAATCCCACTTTGACCAGAAACTCCAGCAGGATAATCTTCTTAAATTGGGGTTTCCCAACGAACTGGCTGCGAACATTCACCGCAAGCATCAATGGGGCGTGCGTGAGGATTTACAGGTGCGTCTTTGCCCATTGCGACCGCTGAACGTAAGCCAGGTGCGCACTGCTAACAGTTGGCGGGGTGTTCTGCTGAAATTGGGGGCGCTTGCCCTCACACCAGTCACAACAGCTTTTCGGCTTTGGCTGCACGTTCGAGAGTCAAAGCAGGTTTTTTCCAAGGATCATCCCGCGGCGGAAGTGCTGGCAGACATAGTTAAGCAAACTCCCAAACAAGCTTTCTCAACCACGTGCCGGGATGCAGCCTATTTTCAACACCGATTCCTGGATGCTCCCTATGCGGAACAGCTTGCCTGGTTTTTCTACGGTCCTGCGGAAGCGCCGACCCACTACCTGGTCACGAGAACCCTGCAGCATCATGGAATGACGGTGACGCGCATCCTCGACTATTATGGCGATCTGAGCAAAGAAAAACCGTTGCGGGAATTGTTACTGGCAGCAGCAGTTGATGCGGATCGAAAAAAGTCATCACAATTGACGGTGATGGTGACCTTGCCTTTCATGGAAGCTATTTTTAAGACTGCAGGCTTTGTCTTCAAGGCAACTGCACGCTTTTGCTGGTTAAGCAGCGACCCTGCTGTAATGGAATCCTTTGCCAAACCATTCTTTTTCACACTGGCTGACAGCGACAATGACGAAATTAGCTGACTATGACCGATAAGATTATCTCCCAACCTCTGACAAACCCTTCGCGACTGGGTGTAAGCCGATATCGGGGCAAACAGCTGCCCTATACTGCAAAAATTCTGCTGTTTTTCTTTTTACAAGCCGTGCTCGCATTAGTTATTCACCAGTCGAATACTATTTCAACGCTGCATGCTTATGCAACCATCGCAGCAGGCTTGTTCTTCCTTCTAACAGATAAAGAACCCTACCGATTGATCTATTGGATGGGTTATGTGGCTGGCGCTGAATTGTTATGGCGTGGAACAGGGGCAAATGTTTTTTGGGAAACCGGAAAGTACGTAATTATCCTGATCAGTGCCTTGGGCTGCCTAAAAAATTTTGGCAAATATCCTTTTAATTTCAGCCTGGTCCCTTATTTCTTGTTACTTACGCCGGCGATCTTTTTGATGCCCTCATTCAATCGTGAAACGGTTGCTTTTGCTCTGGCAGGTCCCTTTGCAATCGTCACAACCAGCTTGTTTTTCAGCCGCCTGGAGATAAACAATGAGCAATTAAAGAACTTGTTGCTGACCATCCTGGCTTCTGTATTAACCTTCTCCATTCTCGCGTTGGTAGGAATTATCAATTCGGATGAGATTGAGTTTAAAGTCGCTTCCAATTTGTTCACTTCAGCAAATACAGGTCCCAACCAGGTCTCCTCAGTGCTTTCGTTGGGTGCTTTTGCGGCATTCATTTATGCCTTTTTGGAAAAGGAGCGAAAATTTTTACGGTTCCTGGTGATGGCATTGGGGATCGGCTTGTTTGTCCAAGTCACGCTGACTTTTTCAAGAGGGGGGCTCTACACTTTAGCTGGAGCAGTTGCTATGGGGGGCTTCTTTTTAATCAGAGATAAAAAAGCTCGCAGATCGTATATATTAATCGTCCTCGCAAGTTTCCTGGTTTTTTACTTTTTGCTTTTTCCTGCACTGGAGCAGTGGACTTCCGGAGCGCTTGGAGCACGGCTGAGAGATACTGAGCCGACAGGACGGATTGAAATTATCCAATCCGATTTGGAAGTCTTCATGGAACATCCTGTGTTTGGGATCGGATTGGGGCAATCCAACTACGAACATGCCCGCTATTTCCGCGTATCGAATGCGCATACGGAATATTCACGTATGCTGGCAGAACATGGAGTGTTTGGGTTAATTTCACTCTTGATCTTTGTTATTGTACTGGGCTTGAAGATTTTACAAAGAAACGAGCCTGTCAATAAGGCGGTCCTTGTGGCTTGCATGACATGGGGACTGCTTTTTATGGCGCACTCTGCTACACGCCTTGTGGCACCCTCTTTTCTCATTGGGTTAACTTTTGCTCATTTTGAGCTCAGTATTCCCTCCGCTAAGACCGATCAGAAAGGCAAGTACAATCGCTTTCGAAGGATGAGTGCCCGCCACAAGTCTCTTGGAAGCTGATTTCTGCGTTGATTTATTCCCCCTGTCAGCTATCAACTTTTTAAGTAAATGACTAAATCTCTAAAAGTGCTTTTTGTTACAACTGAATGGCCGACAAAAGAGCATCCCAGGTCTGTGCCCTTCCTGGTGCAATATGCAGAAGCTCTACGGAAGCAAGGGGTAAAAGTGGAGGTATATCACTTCCACGGCCGTGGGAATCCCTTGAACTATGTGAGGGCGTGGTTCGACGTGCGCAAGCATTTTTTTTGGTCCGAGGCTGAACTCATCCACGCTCACTGGGGGCAAAGTGCCTTCATTACACTTTTTTCACGGAAACCTCTGGTGATCACGTTCCACGGCAGCGATCTGCAGGGGATTGTAAGCAGCCATGGGAAATACAACCTGAAAGGCAAACTGCTGGTTACCCTCAACCAGTGGATGGCACGCAAGGCTGAAGTTTGTATTGTGGTTTCTAAGCGTCTGAGGCAGCTTCTGCCAAAAAACCTCAAACATGTTGAGGTCATACCTATGGGTATTGATTTGGAAATGTATAAGCCTTTGGATAAGCGAAGCTGTCGAATGGCTTTGGGGCTTGATTTAAGTAAGAACTACTTGCTTTTTGTCAGCGATCCCAAGCGACCTGAGAAAAGATTCTCTCTCGCACAAAAAGCGTTTTCAATTGCAAATTTGAACGACGCAGAGTTATTGGTGGTCTGTGATCAGCCTTACGAGAAGATCCCCCTCTATCTGAATGCGGGTGATTTGCTATTGTTGACTTCTTCTCATGAAGGCTCACCGGTTATTCTCAAGGAAGCACTTGCCTGCAACCTGCCGGTCGTATCGGTGGATGTTGGGGATGCCAGGGAAAAACTCGAGAATGTAGCCGGATGTGTGGTCTGCGAAGATGACTCACCAGAGACTATCTCACGAGCCATACAAAAAGCCTTGGCTAACAACAAACCAATCAACGGACGTAAATCTGTGCGAGAGCTGAGTTGGGATTTGATTGCCCAACGAACGATTGCGGTCTATAACCAGGCTCTAAAAAAAACCTCATGACACAATCATTGCCTTTTGTGAGTATCCTGATACCGGTTCACAACGAAGAAGCATACATTGATCGCTGCCTTCAGACGGTGCTTGCCCAGGATTATCCTGCCCACTTGATGGAAGTTTGGATTGCAGACGGAATGTCCACCGATGGAACCCGGAAGATTATTGCCGATTACACAAGACAACACGCCAATATTTACCTGGTGGATAACCCCGAACGTATTGTTCCGACAGGATTGAACCTGCTTATCCCAAAGGCAACGGGAAACATTCTTATCCGGGTGGATGGGCATTGTGTGATCGCTCCGGATTACGTCACCAATTGCGTTCGGCATCTTCAGGAAGATGGTGTAGACGGGGTGGGTGGACCGATGCGCACAATCGGAGAGGATTTTAAGTCTGAGGCGATTGCCCTGGCGATGAGTTCCAAGTTTGGGGTAGGTAATTCCTCTTTCCGCACAGAAACAGGGCAGACCAAGCTGGCAGACACGGTTCCGTTCCCGGCTTATACGCGTGAGATCCTCCGCAAGGTGGGCTTGTATGATGAGGAATTGGTGCGAAATCAGGATGATGAATACAACTACCGTATCAGGGAAGCAGGCGGGAAGATCTTGCTGGCAGAGGATGTGCAATCGACCTATTACAGCCGAGGTTCACTTGCAAAATTATGGCGCCAATACTATCAATATGGCTTTTGGAAAGTACGGGTCCTTCAAAAGCATCCGCGACAGATGAGCTTGAGGCAATTCGTGCCCCTGGTGTTTGTGCTCTCGCTTATCCTGTCTTTGGTTTTTGCCCTGGTTTTACCTTTTGGGTGGATTTTGCTGGTTGTAATCCTGGGGCTGTATCTATTGACGAATCTGGCAGCTTCTTTGGCAATCGCAAAGAAAGAAGATTGGCGCTACTTGCGCCTGTTGCCTCTCGCGTATGCAATTATTCACTTAAGTTAT
Source organism: Anaerolineaceae bacterium (assembly GCA_040767065.1). GTDB lineage: Bacteria > Chloroflexota > Anaerolineae > Anaerolineales > Anaerolineaceae > Mesolinea. The sequence goes on from JAXGPH010000007.1 coordinate 46,091, forward strand.
GGCTCAGGGTTCCTGACAGGGCTGTTCAAGTTCTGGAATCGCTGGGGAGACAAGAGAGGGCAAGTTCAAGGCTCTCCAGTTTAGGCTTTACGACAGATTATTATGGGGGATTAATGGGCGCGGTTGAGTAACGACCGGGAGAAAACTAAGGGGAGTTCAAGATTGTAAACTATTTTATTTTGACTGGGAATTTTTAATAATATTAACTTAAAAATGCCGTAACCAAAAAACTTAATTTTAATGGTGGAGAGAAAAAGAATTAATTCCCGGAATTATCTTCAGGATTATTTATAAGAATCGGATAAAATAAACAATAACCTCACAGAGCCATAGAGAAGGGAGACATCTCTGTGCAAACCGATACAGTTCACGAACAGACCGTTTTGGAAGTGGAAAAGCTTGCCAACAAGTCGTTCTTTGCGTTAACCTCAGAGTTAATCAAACGCGGTTTTGATATTATCTTTGCATTTTTTGGGTTAATCCTATTATTGCCTGGGTTTCTGTTTATCGCAATCTTGATCAAACGTGATTCCCCTGGTCCGGTCTTTTATCAGGGGAAACGGATGGGGAAAAATCAAAAGCTTTTCATGATCCAGAAGTTTCGCACAATGACTTTTGAATCAGGGCAGTTTCCCGGCGCGCCAATAACGACGAAGGATGATCCAAGAATCACAAATATTGGCCGCTATTTGCGGGAAACCAAGCTGAATGAACTCCCACAATTGTGGAATGTGCTCGTCGGGGATATGAGTTTCGTTGGTCCGAGACCAGAAGACTACGACATTGCCACTAAGTGGCCGGAAGACGTGAAAGAACTCATCACATCCGTAAGGCCAGGTATCACCAGCCCGGCTTCCATCATTTATCGGGATGAGGAGAAGCTTCTTAAAGGCGCAGGATTTATGGACGATTACCTGCTGAAGATCCTGCCTGATAAGTTACGTCTTGACCAGCAGTATATTCAGAACCATAACCTGTTGATGGATGCGGACGTATTGGCATCGACAATTATTCTGTTGCTACCTCAAATTAAGGGACACAAGTTGGATGAACGGATGCTTTTTGGTGGTCCAATAATGATGTTCTTCTATCGGTATATTCCCTGGTTTTTGCTTGATTTTTTTGTCGCCACAATCTCAGTTGGACTTTCTGGTGTTGTTTGGCGTATCAGCACAGTGATCAATCTGGGCGTCCCCGTATTTATTATCTTGTCTTTGGCAATTGCTTTCTTTATAAGCTTGATCAACGCAATCCTGGGTCTACAGCGGGTTTTCTGGGGTAATGCCAGCCCGGCATATGTGGTCGATATTGGTTTGTCGGTCGGTATTACAGTATTTCTTTTATGGGTCATTACCCGTTTGTGGATCAAAGAACCATGGATTCCGTTTAGCATGCTCTGGTTAATTGGAATTACCACCTACGTAGGCTTAATGGCTGTGCGCTACCATGACCAAATTATCAGCAGTCTTGCATACCGCTGGCTGTTATTCAGGGGAAGTAAAGCAGCTTTAGCCGAGCGGATCTTGATAGTAGGGGCAGGTAAACTGGGAGAGTTGGCATCATGGCTTGTTCAGCGCAGTGCCTACTCGCCATATTTGGGCGTGGTCGGATTTGTGGATGACGATCCTCGGAAACGTGGTCTTAACCTGGGTGGTTTGAAGGTTTTAGGACCAACATCAGCTATATCAACTGTGGTGAAAAAATACGAGGTTTCGATCGTCTTCCTGGCTATCAGTAACTGCACAAAAGCAGAGCATGAGAGGATTCTACAGACTTGTCATGCTACTGGCGCAAAGGTTGTGGTGTTGCCTGATCTGGTTAAAACCCTGGAAGCGTCGTTGGAAGGAATTGGAATTAATGGCAGCTAATTCTCAGGATTATGCATCAAAGAAGGTCCTCGTAACCGGGGCGGGCGGGTTTATTGGTTCGCGTCTTTGCGAAAGACTGGTTGAGGAAGGTGCGTCAGTGCGCGCCTTCGTGCGCTATACCTCCCGCGCCGAAATCGGCCTGCTCAAGCTCCTACCCCCTGAGATTCTGATGAACATCGAGATCATCCGCGGTGACTTGCGCGACTTTAGTGCGGTCGAACAGGCTGCTAAGGGAGTAGACACGATTTTTCACCTCGGAGCGCTCATTTCAATCCCGTATTCCTATGTGCATCCTGTTGAGACGGTGCAAACCAACGTGATCGGGACGATGAACGTCCTGGAAGCATGCCGCAAAACAGGTGCGAAGCTGGTGCACACCTCCACCAGCGAGGTCTACGGGACGGCTTTGCGCGTGCCGATCGATGAAGATCATCCCCTGCAGGGGCAGTCTCCTTATTCCGCCAGCAAAATTGGCGCGGATAAACTGGTGGAAAGCTACTATCGCAGCTTTGACGTTCCGGCGGTAACTATTAGACCCTTCAATACCTACGGACCGGGTCAGAGCAACCGGGCTGTCATTCCGACCATCATCACCCAGGCTCTCTCCGGGGATGTGGTTCGATTAGGCAATTTAGATCCCATCCGTGATTTTACCTACCTGGATGACACCGTCGATGGTTTTTTGCTTGCCGGGATGGCGGATTTGTGGAACGGAGAAACCTTTAACCTCGGCACAGGTGAAGAGATTAGAATCGGGGCGGTCGCTGAGCTCATTTTCAGGATCATGGGAAAGCAGCCAGAAATCCAGGTGGAGCAAGGTCGGCTACGCCCGGAAAAATCCGAAGTGCTGAGACTTATTTCCGATAATCAGAAGGCGAAAACAGCTCTTAACTGGCAACCCAGAGTCGGGATGGAAGAGGGATTAAGGCGTACGATCGATTGGATTAGCGCGCATTTGGAACTCTATAAACCTGAAGAATACGGTATGTAAGGCCTGGAAACCGGATCTCTTCGCAAACCGCACACGCAGCGTTCTTGATTCGATTGTATAATTTCGCTTAAACTACAAAAAGGCGGAAATTATGAAAGCAGTCATTTTGGCGGGCGGCAGGGGAACAAGGCTCGCTCCTTATACGCACATCTTACCTAAACCGATGATGCCAGTAGGCGATCGGGCTATCCTTGAAATTATCCTGGGTCAGTTCAGCCGGGCGGGAATCAGCGAAGTGACGCTGACCGTTGGTCACCTGGCGAGCCTGATGCAAGCCTATTTTGGGGATGGTTCGCGATACAACCTGAAAATCACCTATGCTTTTGAAGAAAAGCCGCTTGGCACAGCCGGTCCACTGGCGTTTGTGGAGGGATTAACCGATACCTTTTTGGTCTCAAATGGCGACGTCCTGACCCTCCTCGATATCAATCAACTGATAGCTTTTCATAAAGGACAGAAAGCCATTTGCACGATCGCCAGTCACAAGCGGACCCACAAAGTCAATCTCGGGGTGATCGAGCACACAGAAGGAAGCTACAGAGTCAGCGGTTACATTGAGAAACCCACCAGGAACTTCCTGGTCAGCATGGGGGTTTATGTTTTTGAGCCGAGAGTGCTTGATTTTATCCCCAAAGGCGAGTATTTCGACTTCCCGAACCTGGTCAATGTGCTTCTTAGCGCGAATGAACCTGTGATGTACTTCCCATATGACGGCTATTGGCGCGATCTGGGCAATCAGGACGATTATCTCGCCGCGAATGAAGATTTTTGGAGAATGCGATCACAGTTTTTAGCGGAGTAACTATGGAATGGCGCGTGCCACTGGCAGATGTGAAGCTCGGAGTTGAAGAGGAAAATGCCGTCCTTGAGGTTTTACGTTCGGGCTGGCTGACGATGGGGGCAGTGACGCAGGCATTCGAGCAGGAGTTTTCTGTTTTTGTGGGCGCGAAACACGCCTTTGCAGTTAACAATGCCACTGCCGCGCTGCATTTGGCATGCCTGGCTGTGGGTTTGGGTGAGGGAGATGAAGTGATTGCGCCTTCACTGACCTTTGTGGCGACGGCTAACGCGGTTCGCTACACTGGCGCGAAAGTGGTTTTCGCGGATATCGAAAGCGAAGACTGGCTGTGCATCTGTCCCCAGGCGATAGAGGGAAAGATTACTGAGCGAACCAAGGCGATAGTGGTGGTGCACTATGCCGGCTTTGCCTGCGACATGCCTGCAATCCTGCGCATAGCCGAGAAATACAACCTGGCGGTTATCGAGGATGCCGCCCACGCCATTGGGGCGAGCCTGGATGGCAAAGCACTGGGAACATGGGGAGATGTGGGTTGTTATAGTTTCTTCGGCAACAAAAATATGACCACAGCTGAAGGGGGGATGTTGGTGACCGATGATGATCAGTTAGCTGAAAAAGTGCGGATTTTACGCTCTCACGGTATGACCACTCTCACATGGGATCGCCACCAGGGGCACGCCAGTACTTACGACGTAGTGGCTCTCGGTTACAACTACCGCATTGACGAAATCCGCTCAGCCATCGGGCGCGAGCAGCTCAAAAAGCTGCCGGTCGGCAACGCCAGGCGGGCAATCTTGGTGAGTAGGTATCGTCAGGCTTTCAAGGAGCAAGCGCCGGCTTTGGGGCTGCCTTTCTCCGGCAGGCGAGGCTTGAGCAGCCATCACATCTTCCCGGTCTTATTGCCTGAAGGTGTTGACAGGGAAGCTTTTCGGGAAGCAATGAAACAGGACGGCATCCAGACCAGTTTTCACTACCCTCCGGTTCATCAATTTCAGATCTATCGCCAGGAGGGCGAGGAACTTCGGATGACCGAGAACGTCGCCCGCAGACAGGTGACCCTGCCGCTCTTCCCTGGCATGACGGATGAACAGCAGGATTGGGTGATCGAGAGCGTAGTCAAAGCCTTGAAGTAAGGGCTGTTAGTCCGAAAATTTTAATTTCCCTTATTATTTGCTGTTAAAAAATGGGTGTCCTATCCATGATAAAATCCGACTTGATGAACCGGAAAATCATGCTGTTCCTGGTTTTGGTCTTTCTCTTCCTCTCAACAGGGTGTGGTAAAAAGCCACAGCCGGATGTGGAGCATTTTCAGGGCGAGGTTGTCGCGACTTTACAAAAACCGGTCAGCCAGGCGACGCCTAACCTTCTGGATACAAGCTTACCTCCAAGCATTGATCCAGAGGAAACGCTGCCCCCAACTGAGTTCTTTCCAACTGATATCCCCGGGGACACGCTTACAGCCACAGAAGAAAACCTTCCAACAACCGGTTATCCAGTAGAAACTGGAATTTCCCCGCAGACGCCGCAGCCCTCGGTAACTGCAATCTTTACCCCAACACTCACCCCGACCCTTGGAGTGCCTGTGTGGCAGGGCGTCTGGAATATTTGGTATCAGACCGCCAGCGGCGGGTACACCCCTGCTGAGTTGACAGTCCAGATCAGCGGTATAAGGCTGACTGGATTGGCGAAAATCGACGGCGTTGACTATACCTTCAAAGGCGACATTTACTCGGAAGGCGTCCTGGTGGAGGGGGAGTGGCAAACCGCCTCAAACTCTGGTACTTTCTGGTGGCGGATGAATTCCGCGGATACCTTTGTGGGGTCGCGGGAGGATCGTTTTGGTTTCTGCGGCAACCGGGCAACAGCAGACCAGCCGAATCCATGCCGCGAAGTGCCGCAGAATTAGGATTTCTATGTTGACCTATGAGTCGGCAATTATTGCCCAACAAACAATTGATTCTGACGAATTGGCGATCTTGATTCAAGCTGCCCTTGCAGGAGGAAGCGCGATTAGCTTTAATGCGCCTGGCAGGAGTATGGCGCCTTTTATTCGTTCCGAAGACAAGATCTTCGTTGCTCCAGTCGCGAAAGCGTTGATCCGAACAGGGGATGCCCTCGCGTTTGTCCACCCCGATACCGGCAGAGTGTTAGTGCATCGTGTAATCAGGATCTCAGATGGGCAGTATTTTTTAAAGGGCGATAATGTCAAAGGTGAGGGAGATGGCTGGATTTCTTTTGAGGATGTTTTGGGGCGGGTTGTGCGAATTCAGCGGGATGAAAAGGAAATCCACCTGGGCTTGGGTGTGGAACGCAAGTTGATCGCGCTGCTGTCCAGATGGAAGATGCTGGTGCCGCTTGTGAACTTCCTGCGGCGGATTAAATGGGGATTCAAAAGGCTGATTACTGCACAGGGTTAGGTCAATCCGCCTGTAATTCCATCATCAAGAGTGAAACGTGGCAATCTGGCTTGGGAATCGATTCGTAGGGCGAGATTGGAAGCACTGCAAATGTCATCATGCACGTATCTTGATGTGCTTCCAATCCGCCATTAACAATTCAAAACCTCGAAAAAGACTTCTGCTTTTCGGAACTTACTCGACGGCGAATTGAGGACGGGGAGAGGTGTACGAATTCTTGCCGGATTGAAAATCGCAATCCGGCCTACGAAAAAACTCAATCTCGCCCTACAGGCATACCATTAGTTGACGTAGGGCAAGACAAGTAAACGTATGGCCGAATGCGCCTCCGTGCCCTTGCAACGTTGCTACAAGGGCTGCGCACTCCGCCTGTAATTCTGTCATCGCGAGTGAAACGTGGCGATCTGCCTTTAATTTATACAACCGTCTGAACTGCAGATTGCCACGTCGCTTCGCTCCTCGCAACGACGGAGATTTTCATCATCGCGAAGGACCCTACTTCTTATGTGATGACATCCACTCGTGCAGCGAATTCGAAATCTCAGCTTTTTGGCGGGCGGGTTCTGTTCCCGCCTCTCCGCGCTGTAACCTGACAACTGTTTTTCCGTAGTTACGGATCAGATACTTGAACCTGACCCAGTATAAGCCTAGGATTCTTGGTGAGTTGGGCGGAACGTTGTAAATCCGGGCAAGCGCCAGGCGGGGGATAAAGACGCGCTGAAGACCGATTTTAATTTTTGAAAACAAGCATTTTTGCGCGGACATTTCAACCAGGTCGGGGGTGAAATGGTCGTCAAACGAAACACGCTCCAGCAGTTGACGGCGCGCGTTTTCGAGCAGAAAGGGCTCAATCCCTTCCGGTATTAACGCGGGGATGACCTCAACAGGGATGGCAATGTTGAGCTGTGTTTCAACCAATTTCAGCGTCAGCGCGGTGACCCTCTCCGCGCCCCAGGAGCGGGCAATGTGGATTAGCTTCTGCCAGTCGATTTCAAGGCGGAATTTGTGGATGACGAGCGCGATGTCCAGCAAACCCCGCAGGCCGAGGTTGAGATAATGCTGGTAGGTCAGGTGCATACAGAGGTGCAGAATCAGGTCCTCAACTCCGAGTGCAAATGCGTCCACATTGGCGATCGTCGCGGGCACGGCGCGTTGCCAAAGCGCTTCAGCGTCG
>JAXGPH010000008.1:0-51553 GCA_040767065.1 Anaerolineaceae bacterium
CGTCAATGGCGGATTGAGGGCGCGATCCGCCCGAGCATCGCATTGTTCACGGTGCCCTCAATTTCTTCCTTGTAGATACCGTCTTTGTCATTCTGATCAAGGCGAAGAATCTTATCGCCTGTTAAAAAACGGATATCAGTCGAACAGCCGTCCCTGCAGCAAGTGCTCGCAAAAACTCCTGCGGTGATGCGGGCTGAGCCCATACATTTCAATAGCCCTCATATGCTCCTGGGTGCCATAGCCCTTGTTCTGTTTGAATTCATAGCGGTCCTCAGAGCCTGCAAGGGAAAGCATCAGTGCGTCCCGAGCGGTCTTTGCCAACACAGAGGCACAGGAAATCGAAAGAGAACGTTGGTCGCCTTTGACCAGCGAAGTTTGGGGCAACTTGACCGCAGGCAGCTTGAAGTAATCCAAAAGGAGGTGGCAGGGTTTGGTTTTCAGTCCGCCGATGGCGCGCTCAAAGACAAGACGACCAGCTTTTCCCATTCCCAGCGCGTCAATTTCCTGCGCTTCAACCCAGGCAACTGACCAATCCAGCGCGGCCTTCCTGATCTTTTCAGCCCCGAGGTCCCGCTCGATGGAGCTCATTTGCTTTGAGTCACGCACTCCCAACAGCGTTTCCATAAGCCCCTCTCTTTCCACGGGGAGAATGACCGCTGCCGCGCAAAGTGGTCCCGCCAATGCGCCGCGCCCGGCTTCATCGAGCCCCGCGATCAGCGTGCAGCCACTTAAGGCGATATCTTTTTCGTATGCAAGCGTTGGGAAAGGCGGGATCAGGCTGGGGTCAAACTTTGGGGGCATTGTAGAAGCCCTTTTTCTTATATTGCCGGATGGTGAAAAGATCTTTTGCCATCTGCAGGCTATCCCCGAGCAGATGCATCCGCGAACCGGGTTGGTAATGCCAGGTAATTGGAACTTCCGTAATCCCGAAGCCTAACTGACGCGCGATAGTGAGGACTTCGACATCAAAACTCCAGCCCTCCAACCTTTGCAGCGGAAAGATTGCCTGGGCTGCTTCAGCACTAAAACATTTGAAGCCGCATTGTGTGTCCTGAAGGCCAGGAAGGACCAGCATGCGCACCAGGAAGTTATAAATCCGTCCGATGAGATGCCGGTAGAACGGTTCCCCAATGCGTTTAGAACCGGGCGCTTCGCGTGAGGCAATGGCTACAGGCGCCAGAGGTTTGCCATTGGTTAAGAATTTCCTGATCTCCTCAACCGGCATCGAAAAGTCCGCATCCGCCATGAAACGATACTCTCCTTGGGCAGCCAGCATACCGGTGCGAATGGCGTTGCCCTTGCCGGGCTGCGCCAGGCTGATGAGGCGAAGCGGGGGCATGGTTTTCATCCACTCCCGCACGATTTCCGCGGTACCATCGCTGCTATTATTTTCGACCACAATCACTTCGGTTTCAAAGGGTAATGAGGAAATGAAGCGTTTTACTGCCTTCAGGGAGGAGGGCAAGCGCTCGGCTTCGTTATGGGCGGGGATAATGATGGAGAGAGAGGGCGTGCTCACAGGTCGGTCGCTTTCCAGAGCCTAAAGAAAAAGGTCGGGGTGGGCGGACTCGAACCGTCGACCTCTGCGTCCCAAACGCAGCGCGCTAGCCGACTGCGCTACACCCCGGCGAGGTTGAAGTATATCCTGATTTGTCGATTTGCGTCAAGTTCAGTTGGACTGCCTTGACACAAGTTGAATTGACAGGGACTAATGGTTCTTTCAAAAATATCAAATTGGTATGGTTGACCGTTTTTCGTCTGGTCCAAATGGCAGGCACGGGGGCCTGCCACTACGCCGGCACGGGGGTTGCCACTACGCCGGCACGGGGGTTGCCACTACGCCGGCACGGGGGTTGCCACTACGCTGGCACGGGGGGCCTGCTACGCTGGCACGGAGGTCTGGCACTATGCCGGTACTGGGGTCTTGCAAATACAAACGTTCTGTGAAGCAAAGATCCAAGCAAGCTGCGGTTGTCTCTTCCAAATCAGAGAGTACAAAACCCTTGCCGCCTGCTTATGACCATCCTTGGAGGACCTATGGAAAAAAGATAAATGGCAAACCTGTACTGAACACTTTATCAACCGAGTAGGACATTTCTAAATTGCCTTGACAAAGTTCAGTTAGGTTCAGTTAGGTTCTGTCAGATTGTCAAGATAAAGAAAAATGTCCTTCAACACGGGCAACCCCGGTTGAATATATCGGGCAGACACATGGGGTCTGACCCTTCCGGGAATAAGCATGCGTTTTCGATCGACTGAATTGAGCAAAAACACTTGCAGGGGTAACCCTGTGGTTACCCGCTATCTGCCCGGCAGGCACAGTCCTCTAGAGGGGGCTTCCCAAGAGCATGTTCCCTCATGTTTGTAATATCGAAAAAACCGCTTGCCCAACCTTGTTAGCAGCTATCAATCAAACCCAACGTGTGCCGTTTGTGTGCTGTTTGTTTAGACTTGAGCAGAATGAAGTAAAATTGAACAAAGATAATTTGCACATCTAGCTCACACAATGACACACGAAAGGAATTCCCATGTACCAGAAATTAATCCTTGTAGGCAATCTTGGCAGAGACCCAGAGATGCGCTATACCCCCGATGGCAAAGCGGTCACCAGTTTTTCCGTGGCAACCAGCCGCAAATATAACGATAAAGACGAGACCACATGGTTCCGCGTTTCAGTTTGGGGAAAACAGGCTGAAAGCTGCAACCAATACCTGACAAAAGGCTCAAAGGTCCTGGTGGAAGGTCGCCTGCGCCCGGATGCCAACACTGGGGCACCCCAGGTTTTTCAAAAGAAAGACGGCAGTTGGGGCAGCAGTTACGAGGTTCACGCCGACGCAGTTCGCTTCCTTTCCTCCCGCGGTGAAGTCAATCCCGAAGCCAGCGATACGGTTGACGACGACGATATTCCGTTCTAACCATGCCTGAGCCTCAAAAAATACCGTTTATAGTTCCGGATGATCTCGTACCGCGGTATGTCAACACTGCTTACATAACCCATACCCCCCACGAGTTTATTCTGGACTTTGCTACAATGATGCCGGGATTGACGAGCCTCAAGCTCAACACCCGGCTGATTCTCTCGCCGCTGACGATGAAGCTCTTCCAACGCGCCATTAATGAGAATATTGCTCGCTACGAAGCGAATTTTGGTGAGATTCGCGTCCCTCGTGGGCATACTCTGGCGGATGAGCTTTTCCGCGACAAGGGCGGTCAGAATCCACCGGATGAAACAAAATGACCGACCAACTCGATTTGATTTGTGAACAGGTACGACGCGAATTTGACCAGAAAACGGCTCTGCGTGAGGAAGCTCTTAAACAGGCACGTGAACTGACGCGCCATGCTTCCCTGGCAATCCGGGCTATCCACCGCGAAGAGGATAATGAGGCACAGTCGGAAATCGACCAGGCGCGTGAACTGGCGCACACCCTGACGAACACGCTCAAAACTAAGCACCCCGACCTGTTTTTTGCGGGTTACACGCAGGATGCCATCAAGGAGTACTGTGAAGCTTGCCTGACTGTGGCGATGATCAAAGGCGAGGCATTGCCCACTCCGCAGGAGTTGGGCGCGGAGCCTCCTGCTTACCTCAACGGCCTCACCGAAACCCTCGGCGAGTTGCGTCGGCGCTGCCTGGATTTGCTGCGCCCCGGTTACAGCGCCGAAGTTGAACGGCTGCTGGCATTGATGGATGACGTCTTTACCCAGTTGCTCACGATGGACTATCCTGATGCCATCACTGACGGTCTGCGCCGCCGTACCGATTTGGCACGCGGCATCATCGAACGCACCCGGGCAGACATCACCGTTTCTTTCCGGCAAAATGAGCTCGAGAGAAAGCTGGATCGTCTTTCGGAATTGCTGGAGGGCAAATAAGCTTGATGCGCAAAATAAGCGCTTCGGAACTGGGAAGTTTCAACTACTGTCAGCGTGCCTGGTGGTACCAACAGCAAAACGTGCCCTCCGAAAATCAAAGAACCATGGATGCGGGCAGCCATGAGCATAGAGAACATAACCGCAGGGTAAAACTCGCGATTTTCTATCGGTGGCTGGCGCTGACTGTATTGGCTATTGCAGTTATTTTGATGATCTGGATCCTAAGATGAGCAATTTATGGTGGCTGGTTCTGCTCCTGTTCGCTCTGGCAATTGCTTTGCTGCTGCTCAGTATGCGCGAGCGCCGGAAAAGCGGATTGCCCCAGGCGCAGGTGGTGTATGCAGATACTGACCTCTGGCAGCGAGTTCCGGACACCCTGGTGGATCATCAACTTGGTTTGGTGGGTAAACCGGATTATGTGATGAAAACCAAGCAGGGAAGCCTTATCCCTGTGGAAGTAAAAACAGGTCATACTCCGGATGCTCCGTACGAATCCCACAAGCTTCAATTGATGGCATACGGGCTGCTCATCCGAAGTAACTACGCCCAAACTCCGGAATACGGTCTGCTGCACTACCCAGCTAAAGATTTTAGGGTGGACTTTACACCCGCGTTGGAAACCCGAGTGACGAAAGCGCTTGAAGAAATGCGGGAGATAGAAAGTAAAAAGGTTGTTCCAGCGCGTTCCCACGGCAGCAGCGCGCGCTGCCGCAGCTGCGGATACCGGGGAATCTGTGATCAGAGGATCGAGTGATTATGTCAATATCTCCAGTCACGTATCGCAGTGAATCAAGCCCGCTACAAAGATGGGTTTCCGATGTCAGGTTGAACCCCGCAAAAATACACGGGGCAGGCTGCGCGTATTCTTCGAGTATGATGACCTGGCCTGCATATCCTCCCGGTTTCGTAGGGCGAAATGCGCCTCCATGCCCTCGCAGCGCAGCTGCAAGGGTTTGCGCATTCCTCTGAAGATAGGTTTCAAGGTTATTCATTTTAGGGAAATGTCGGAGTGAGCCTGCGAGACACTAAAAATTTTTATGAATTTGAGGCGGTCTCATTACACAGCTTCGCCGGTACTTCGTCCGACCTATACAAAAAGCTAGGCGTGCTTGCTCTTCACGCATTTTGAACAAATAGAAAGCGAGGTATGATGAAAAAAATACTCTTTTATGCCCTAACAGGTGAAAAATTATGTTTCCAGCATGTGCTAATGAATGCCCTGGATTTGCACAATGCTGGGTATGAGGTGAAGATCATTTTTGAGGGGGCTTCAGTAAAGCTTCCCTCCGTTTTGAAAGAAGAAAACAGCCCCCTTTTCGGCAAGGCGTTTGAAGCAGGTTTGATTGCGGGAATCTGTTTTGCCTGTTCGAAGGTTATGGGAGTGTTCGAGGTGAACCAAGCTTTGGGGCTGCCAATGCTGGATGACATGTATGGGCATGCCGGCATGAAGCCATACCTGGAAGACGGTTATGAAGTTGTGAGCATCTAAGCTGTTTAGGGCAATGATTGACAATCACCCGGCTGTCGATTATCCTTAACCCGCGTCTGGGCGGGACCGGCGCGGCGGAGCCCTGCGAACCCCGTCAGGTCCGAGAGGAAGCAGCGGTAAGGAGGTATCTTCGGGTGTTGCCGTTATCCTGCCCAGGCGCTTTGCAGATTATGAATCAAAACATACCCCCTTCCACCCCACCTGTTTGTTCTTATGAAGGTTCGAACTACCAGGATTCCTTTTGGGAAACCGGCACCCGCCGTTATGAAGACGCGGTGGAAGCCGTCGCGCTGCAGCGTTTGCTCAACCAACCGGGAAAGTTGATGTTGGAGCTCGGAGCTGGGGCTGGCCGTAACACTCCGCGTTATGCCAACTGGCAGCGGGTGGTGCTGCTGGACTATTCGCGATCCCAACTCGTTCAAGCCCGGGAGCGCCTTGGCGAAAGCCAGCGCTACGTTTATGTGGCAGCGGATATTTATAAATTGCCATTTGTGGCAGGTCTATTTGACGGCGCCACGATGATCCGAACCTTGCACCACATGGCGGATCCCAAACTTGCGCTGGAAAGCGTGCGCAGTGTTCTGACAGAAAACGCTGTTTTTATCCTGGAGTTTGCGAATAAGCGCAATCTAAAGGCGATTGCACGCTGGCTGTCGGGAAAACAAAAGTGGAACCCCTTCGACCACGATCAGGTCGAATTTGTTGAGCTAAATTTCGACTTTCACCCAAAAGAGATCCGCAAACTGCTGAGAGAGACAGGCTTCACGCTGCAAAAGCAGCTGGCAGTCTCGTTCTTCCGGGCGAACTGGTTCAAGAACCATATTTCTCATGACCGACTGGTCACAATGGATAGCGCGCTTCAGTCTATTGGTGCCTGGGCGCAGTTCACCCCCAGCGTTTTTTCGCGCACGATTGCCAGCGGCAACTCCCCCATACCAAGTGAAAATGAGTTTTTCCGCTGCCCGATCTGCGGTCACCCCCTGCCGGAAGCTGGCTCCAGCCAGAATTGCCCTGGTTGTGGGCGTGCCTGGGAATATCGCGACGGGATCTATGAGTTCCGCATCCAGCCCGAGAGTTAAATTCCCAATCCAATAAAAGCTGCATGTGACCATTTCTACCAGCATACCTTTAATACTGGATGCATGCAATTAACCCGGAGGCATTGGGAAATTGATTGCTGCCACTGCCGCGACGCCGACGGCGCGGTGCCTTTTGTGATGGATGGGTGGCTGACGGTTGCCGGGCAGGGTGCTTATGCGGGTTGGCTGGTGAGGAAAGGGGAAACGGTGTATGTAGGCACCAGTGACAAGGAATATACCTGGAGCAAGCGGGAGAAATAAGCCTGCAGCCCAAGCTTAAACTCGGCAAATATACAAAGCGGCTCGCGGTTCGACGGGTATGACCTGCAGGTTTCCAAAATATTCTCGCAATTCATCCTGAATCACTTTGATGAAATTAAAGTAATCCCCGCCCTCTGCCCATTCTACAACATCAGTAATCAGAGATCGCTTGTTGGTGTAATCGTGAATGATGACGATATTGACTGCCAGGCGGCGCATCTCCGCATATAGAGCCAGCCGCTGGGGCGCCTTGAGACCATGCGCGACGTACGAAGCCAGGCAGACATCAAATCCTTTTGCAAAGAAAGGCAGTCCGCTGCTCACGTCTGAAAAAATGCAGGAGGTGGTTTCAGAGTTTAGCAGGTTTTTTGCCTGGCGCAGCATTCCGAGAGACGCGTCTACTCCAGTTATTTGATAGCCACTGTCGCGCAGAGCGCTGGCCATGGAACCGGTGCCGCAACCAATGTCCAAGATGGACTGGCAGCCTGCGAGGATCTCTTTAACGGGCTGACGCTGGTAGATTTCAAGATAATTTTTATGCTGATGGCGGAAAGTGCGCCCGTAAATGGGGGCAATCAGGTCAAATAAGCGGGAGGATCCGTCCGGATCTGATTTTGCGCGCATGGTTAGTCGGACTTTTGACGAATTTGGCTGATGGGCATGCTGCGCTCAATGTTCCCGGTTTCGTACAGGGCGAACGCTTGCGGTTCCGCTACCTTTAATTGCCGGACAAGATAGCGAACCATCAATAGCTGCGTTCCATGAATTTCGCCGGGGAGGTGTGCCGCAAGGGATGACAGCCAGGGTTGATAGGAGCGCGCTGCCAGAAACACCGGGCGGTTGTTGAGGTCAGGGATTGCCTTTTGCAGGTCGGATAAAATCAGGGGATCATTGGCTTCGGGTGAAAGAACAGGCTGCGCCCAGACCCCTTTAGGACCATAATCCAGGTCTGCGTAGCCAATCAATTCACCCTCAGGGTTAAAGAGCACCAAGCCGAGCGCCGCTTTGCGCGTGAGTGGTTCAAGCGGTTGGACCAGCCCCGGAACAACGCCGCGGTAGAGGGATATCATGGAGCGCATGTCATTCGCATTCCAAGTGCGCCAGGGATATGCAGTTTTTTTGTCTTCTAAGGCGGTTGGTGCCAGGCGGAAAATGGTTTGGTTTGCCCAGGTAATAAATCCCGCTTTCTTAAAGCCAATGAGATGGGGAGAGTTCGTGGGTAAATCGCAGGTGATGTAATGGGTGCCCCACTTGCCGGCATTGGAGATGAGGTTTTCAAGTAAACAAGCAATGTCGGTTTGATCTGTATCAGCAAGAGCGCCAAGGAAGGTCAGTTGCCCCTGAGTTTCATCCATTCTGCTGATCACCTGGGCATAGCATGGACGCTCCGGATCGTTATCACAATAGGCAGTATATTGCTCCACGGGTGGAGAAATACTGTGCATCAGATTTCTTAGTTTGAATGGCTCTCCCCGCGTGACCAGGCGCAAATAATCAAGGCTCTGCAGCAGCTCGGTTCGACGCAAGATGACCGAAAGGTCAATGGGGTTCAGCCTATGGATTCCGATTTTGCCAACTCCAGGAAATACTGATGAAAACGCAGATCGTTGGTGAGCTCAGGGTGAAAGGATGTGGCGAAAAGTTTGCCTTGCTGGGCTGCGATTGCACGACCATCGGGCAGGCTCAGCAATGCACGGGCATTGCCCCAAACCCGCGTGATGATTGGTCCACGAATGAAGGTGAGGTGATAAGGTTTTTCAGGGGAAGGCAGGAAGGGCACTGCCATCTCAATTTCGAACGAGTCAATCTGCCGCCCAAAAGCATTGCGCTTGATTTCCATATTCATCAAACTGAGCAGGGGCTGCTCGCGCCCGACTTCTTTGGCCAGCAGGATGGCGCCGGCGCAGGTGCCCCAGATCGCTTGGGTTTGCCCAAAGGCACGGATTGGCTCCAGCAGGTCGTAGGCAACCATCAACTTGCCGATGGCGGTTGACTCGCCGCCGGGGATGATCAAGCCCTGCAAGCCTTCGAGGTGCTCAGGCAGGCGCACTTCTGTTACATCAGCCCCGAGTTTCTCGAGGCTGATGCGATGTTCACGAAAATCGCCCTGCAGGGCTAAAACGCCAATCTTCATCGGCAAACTGCCTTTACCAGCCGCGGACGGCCATCTTCTCTGCGTCGGGCAGGTGAGCTGCTGATCGCCCAACCATGGCTTCACCAAGATTGCGGCTGACTTCAGCTAAAATCTTGGGCTCGTTGAAGTGGGTAGTGGCTTTGACAATTGCCTTGGCGCGTTTGGAAGGGTCACCAGACTTAAAGATGCCCGATCCAACAAAAATACCGTCGACGCCGAGCTGCATCATCAGGGCTGCGTCGGCAGGTGTGGCGATGCCGCCTGCGGCAAAATTGACCACCGGCAGAGCACCCAGTTCGCGCACCTGCATACAGAGTTCGTAGGGTGCCTGGATGTTCTTGGCATAGGTCATCACTTCTTCTTCCGGCAGAGACTTCAGCCGGCGGATCTCAGAATACACTTCGCGGGCGTGGCGCACTGCTTCCACCACGTCGCCTGTGCCAGGTTCGCCCTTGGTGCGCATCATAGCTGCCCCTTCGCCAATACGGCGCAGGGCTTCGCCCAAATTGCGACAGCCGCAAACAAACGGCACTTTGAAGGCGTGTTTATTGATATGGTAGGTTTCATCTGCCGGGGTGAGCACCTCGGATTCGTCGATGTAATCTACGCCGAGTGATTCAAGAATTTGAGCTTCTACAAAATGACCAATACGGCATTTTGCCATGACTGGAATACTGACTGCTTCCATGATCTTCAGGACGAGTTCCGGATCACTCATTCTGGCAATGCCGCCATCGGCGCGGATGTCCGCCGGAACGCGTTCCAGCGCCATGACTGCCACTGCTCCGGCATCTTCAGCAATTTTTGCTTGATCTGGAGTGACAACGTCCATGATCACCCCACCTTTAAGCATTTCAGCGAGTCCTTTTTTGACCGCGAAACCAGAAACCTGTTCTTCCATGCAACCTCCAACAAATTGTTTAATATTCTATTGGGATTTTACCACCAGTCAATCCCCTTTTGCGCTCAAGCGGCTGCTTCTCTGAAAGCGGCAATTAACTCCCGGTTAAAAGCTGGGATATCAGCTACAACCCTGCCCCAAACCTGGTTGCCATCACGAAAAGCAGGTTCATCAACCCAACTGGCACCGGCATTGAGCAGGTCGTCCTTGATGCCCAGGGAACCGATGGTCTTTTTCCCGGCAACAATCTTGGCAGAGATTGCCAACAAACCACCATGGCAAATGATGCCGATGATCTTGCCTTGTTTGTTGACATTGGCAACTAGATCAGTGGCTTGTTTGTATCGCCGCAATTTATCCGGAGCCCAACCGCCCGGCAAGACCAGTCCAAACAGGTCGCCGGCAATCAGGTCCTCGATTTTTGTATCCGGTTTGATTACAAGCCCGTTTTTGCCTTTGATTGGGTTTACATCCATCGCCGCTGTCAATACAACCATGCCCTCTTCCTGCAGGCGCATTGCCACAACATAATATTCCAGATCTTCAACGCCTTCAGCTACAAGAAAGGCAACTTTTTTTCCTTCGAGTGTCATTTTTTCTCCTGTTTCTCTTTTGTCAATAAAGAACTATTGTGTAATTCGATCATATCAATGTATCCTCCCCGAAGCAAGCCGAGGGGAAATGCTTTGTTTTGATTACATTACTGCTTTTTCATCTTTCAGTAAGGGATGTGAGTGAATTTTTCATTGTTGTGCTATCTTTTAATATAACCCGCTGCATCTGTGTTTACAAAAGTATCTTTATACATCCACAAAACGGCTTCCGTCCGAATCATCCTATTCTAGTTTTCCAGCGACTTGTTAAGGTTTTTCCGGTTGGTTTCGTTCATTAGCCCAATCAATTTCAAACGGACTGGCTTGCTGGGTTACTTGCCATCTACCGCAATGAGGACACCTCTGGAACTTACCTATAACTATATTCATGCCAAAGAATGGTCGTGGAACGGTTTTGCCACACCCCTTGTAAACTGCCCACCCGTGTATGCTCCCGTCGCGACACCGCTGTTTTTTTGCCTGATCCGGGGAGACCAAATCCCTGATCACACCCCCTTTCAGGATCTCAGCAAGTCGTTTTTGACCGCAAGACCAGAAGTTTGTTCTTCCAGGCAACCCCCAAACCGGCTTGCTTTTGTTGTGATTCTACAACGCTTGGCATGCCCCAAAAGGCTAAGGCAGGATGAAGTTCGAGAGTAGGGTGAGTTGGCTTGGGTCGGCTTAGGTTTTTTGACGCCGACCCGCCACTCTGGCGCAAAGCAGCATTCGGAAAGAATTGTC
The DNA here is from genome assembly GCA_040767065.1 of Anaerolineaceae bacterium. Classification (GTDB taxonomy): domain Bacteria; phylum Chloroflexota; class Anaerolineae; order Anaerolineales; family Anaerolineaceae; genus Mesolinea. The sequence goes on from JAXGPH010000008.1 coordinate 11,075, forward strand.
CGGTCTTGCCAGGTCAAATCCGGGTCTGTTGCAGAGAAAGCTTTGATCGCAGCGATCTCCCACGGGGGACAAGAAGGGCTTACCATGTCGCAGGGAAATGGCTTGTCGTAGGGGCTGGCTCCATGTTAGGACAATGATGGTTTACAATTTGTGTAGGATGATTGTTTACACTTTTGTCAATCACATAGAATCTTCTGGATCATAATAGCAAGCGCATATATGCCATGAGAGCGGGTAACCACAGGGGGTTACCCCTACCTCCAGGGGTTAAGGAGGGGGCAGCTTTGTAGGGGCAGACCCCCGTGTCTGCCCTGGAATATGTAAACAATCATACTGGTCTAAACACTCCAGCCGTAGTTTTTGATTCAAAACGACTGCGGAGGGGCCAGAAATCCTGTGTAGGGTTGACGGCCATTCAGAGCCTCCCCTTGCGGGATGCGTCAACCAGGAACTTGTGGAACAGGCAGGCTGTTCCCTACAATGGTCTTATGGCAAGTAAGTGGCGTGTCTGTCCTAAATACAATAAACAAGCACCCCGGATGATCTTTAATCGGCCATACCTGTTTAACGGTGTTTCGTAGGGGCTTGGCATGCCAAGCCCATTGTTACCCCTTTCCCATGGCGAAAGGCGCAAGGACCTATAGCAATCGAGTAGGTAGCGGTTAGTCTCCGCTCCCTCTCACGCCTCCAGACATGCGGGTCTGCATCCCGCGGTTCAATGAGAATAACGCAGTTGGATCTGCGTCGGATGTTCCAATGCCTCGTGCCTGGAGCGGCTCGGAGCTCCGAGGTTCTGCCACCGGCTTCACCTGTTTCGTCTGTTCGCTAGTCTCTTTACCCAAGAGTTTCTGCGTTCTTCATTGTTCAGCCCTTCCCGATTGCTCGGCAAGATGACCTCGGTTGACCCCTGTCACCTCAATCTGGTCTCTCAATCAGGTTTACCGTTTCCAGCTCGGCAACAGGTCTCCCCAGGTAAGAAGGTTGACTTTCCCTGCACACTTGTCCAATTTACTGTTTCGGTCTTTGGTTGTATCGGACTTCGTTGTTATCTGCCAACTCGCCCAGCCTCACAGCCTCTGATTTCATGTCCTTCAAGACGCAGGTTTGCCTCCAGCTTTCCCCATGCCTTGCCTTTGGCTAACAGTTGGCACAGCCAAACTCTGTAAGGGTCTTTCACCCTCCAGGCAACGCCCATGCTAAGTGCACCAAACAATCAGGCTGACATGAGGTCAGCCTGATTGTTTGGTTAAATCTTGTTGAAGGATTAACGGAATATCACCGGCAGGTAGGTCTTATACGGCAAGGGATCCACAAATTCGGTGGTAAAGAAGAGCGGGTAACTCACCTGCTGTGTATCCCCGCCGGCATCTCCTAAACCGCTCAGACCAACCCCAATTGTAGAAGAAGACGGCCAGCCGCTAACCGGGTTAATGGTCAATATGTTGGTCAGCGGTTCAAAGCTGCAACTCACATCAACCAGATCAGCTTGGTTTGATTCCACCCAAACTGCTGGGCAGGTATCGGACGCCATCGCCTGGCTCCAGGTGACCACAATCGGATTGTCAACCGGCACATCCGTCGCGCCGTCCACGGGGGAGGTGCTGATCACGATCGGATCGCGCCAGTTGAGGACGGTGTATTCATACAATTGCGTTCCATCCGCGCCGTAGGTAACGGTGATGGGCAGGTTGGCAAGTTCTTGATTGCCGTCCGCGCCTTTCATGACTTTTTCCCAGCTGCCGCGCGTGAACTTGAATTCAAACGAGGTGCCGTCCAGGATGTCAACGGTGTAAGTCCAGAGGGTATCGCTGACTTTGGTCATCGCCACCGAACCGGGGTTCCAGTCACCCACGGCGGGGTGCCCGCCAACGATATAAACCACACCAGGCGTCCATTCTGGCACGGTCACTTCAAAGGTTACCGCCACCAGTTTGGCTTCGGCGGTTTGTGAGACGGTGTTGGAAGGCGCGCTGGGGTTGAAACTGGTGTCGAGCGCGATCACGTAGTAATAGTAGAGCTGATCGGTCACCACGGCGGTGTCGGTGTAGGACAGGGTGGGTGCCAGCACCCGATCAATCTTACTAAAAGTACTGTTGTCAGTGGAGCGGTAGATGTCGTAGGCGTAAACTTCCTCATTGTCTATCGCGGCAGTCCAGCTCAGCGAGATGGAAGACGCGCTCCAGTCGGCGACGGAAAGAACCGGGGCAGATGGGGGAGTGAGGTCGGTTGAGGGGTTAACAGTCAGATCGCCAGCATTGGTAGGATCGTACGTGCCATCCGGGATCGGACCGTCAATATAAGCGTAGACCCAGGTTAGACCGCCGTCGGTTGTATAGCGGTAAAGGTAATCAAATTCCCCAACATTTTCGGGTATTAAACTACCAAAGAACTCATCATTATTCCCTGAATTCGCAGTATACCTGGCATCGCTCCATATCCAACCTGGATTGCCGCGTGGGTCAGAGTTGTTAGGTCCATAACCCACTTGCGCCAGCAAACCAGTGGTAGCGCCAGGGAGTTCGGTTACACCTTCGATATAAACCTGACCGTAAATATTCTCAGTAGGGTTGATGCCGATGGTGTGTGTGGTGCTGTAAGGCCACTGCAGGTTTGCCCAGTCGATGGTGTAAGCCGGCAGGGCGCTGACTTCGTTGGAAGGTCCGCTCAGCAGTCCGACGATGGTGCTCTTTGCAATCACGATGTAGTAGACGCGCTGTCCTGGGGTTAGACCGGTATCGGTAAAAGTTGTATTGCTTGTCTCACCCACGAGCTCATAACCACCACCAGACAAGTAACTGCGATAGACCTGGTAGGCATCCGCGCTTGTGGCGGCGCTCCAGGTGAGGGTGACCGTATCCGCCCCGGTATCAGTAACCTCCAAATCGGTGACCGGCTCAGGCGGTGCGGCAATAAATCCGCTTGAAACAAGCACAGCGCCGCTGTTAGCCGGCACTACGATGTTTTCCACCAGACCGCTTGTGTTGATGGTGTAAGTGTTGGTGCTGAGCACATCTGACAGATTTGTCTGGTAGGGCAAGTAACCATCCACATTCAGTGACACCAGCTGTTGGCTGCTGCCGCGGTTGATCACGACAATGGCAGCACCATATTCGGGCACGTGCCTGCCATAAGCATAGAGCGCGTTTTCGTTATCCACCAAAAGGGTACGATAGTCGCCTGTTCTTAGAGCCACGTGTTCGTTTCGGGCAGCAGTCAGGCTGGCGTAATAGTCGTAAAGTTCATCCTGTGCTGTTTGGCTCTGTAGGTGGGTGTAGTGAGGTGTGCCGGTTTCATCCAGCCAGGGGTAAGGCTGGCGGTTGTAGGGGTCGTCCTGCCAGACGCCGCTGCCGTCCTTGGCGACCGGTCCCACCAAGCCGACTTCGTCACCGTAGTAAATAGTTGGCGCGCCGGGCATGGTCATCTGCACCAAAGCTGCGCCCTTCAGTTTTTCAATTGCAGGGGTCCAGTTGTAGTTTGGATCCAGGTAATCGGCAGGTTCCAGCGTGTTGGTGTTTTCATCCAGCATGAAGACAGCGCGGTTGGTGTCGTGGCTGCCGAAGAGGTTCATCATGGCATAGAAGGCTTCCGGAGCGTAGCGTTCCTGCAGGTTGAGGATGCGCTCGTCGAACTGGCTCATGTCAAGCGGTGCCAGGGCGCCTGCTGAAGAACCGGGGTTGTGGTCGTTATCGGTGAAGGTACTGTCGCGCCAAAGGGAGAGCACAGCAGAGCTGAATTGGTAGTTCATAACTGCGTCCCACTCGCCGCCCAACAGCCAGCTGTTGGCGATGCCCCATTCCTCGCCGGTAATGTAGCCTTCTTCGGAGTTGACCGCGTGCACTGTATCGCGGAAACCTTCCCAGTAATCATTGGTTGTGTCATTGAGCGTGCCGGGGTCCACGTCACCGCCGACGTCCAGGCGCCAGCCGTCGGCGGTGAGCATCCAATGCCCGGCTACGGTTGTTTCGGGGTTGTCCTGGTTATCCCAAATCCAGGCTCTCACTTCCGGATTGCTGGAATTAAGTTTTGGCAGAGTATCGTAACCCCACCAGGACTCGTAAGTAGCAGCATTTGGTGTGCCGTCGGACCCCACGCAGGGACCCGTGCCGGCAGGCACATCGGTGAAGTAGAACCATTCTCGGTAAAGTGAAGTGGGGCTTTCACAGGCGCCAACTTCATCGTAACGCTCGTAGCGATCCATGTATTTTGAGTCGGATGAAACGTGGTTGAAGACGCCGTCCACGATCAGGTGCATACTACGAAGGTCCAGCTCTGAAATCAAGGCATCGTATTCTGCCTGGCTGCCAAACATTTCGTTGATGCTCAGGTAATCGGTGGTGTCGTAGCCGTGGTTGGAGGGCGAAGCAAAAATTGGGTTGAGATAGATCGTGTTGACCCCCAAGCCTTCCAGATAATCCAGTTTTTCTATTAGTCCGGCCAGGTCACCGCCATAGAAGTTCTTGGAATAGGAGCCCTCACAGGGATCGTTCGTATCGGCTCGTGGATCGCAAATATAGGTATTCCAGTCTGTTGTGTCTGAACGGTAAATTGTTCCACCGTCTTCGCCGTAGAAGAAAGTGCCGGCAGGTTTGTTGTTGGTGGGGTCGCCGTCGCGGAAGCGATCCGGAAAGACCTGGTAGACGATGGCGTTTTTGATCCAGTCGGGCGTTTGGAAATCAGGAGCATAGACGGTCAACTGATAAGAGTTGTCAACGCTTTCGTCAAATGCCTGTCCCCAACCCATGGTGCGTGCGGCATCATCTTCGTAGTAATCTGTATCCGTGCCATCGATGGCGATGAAGCGGTACCAGTAAACGGTCGGGTCAGCGCTGATCGGTACGGCGGCTTCCCACCAGTCGTAGGTGCCGTCGCTGTAAGCAACGCTCATCGGCAGGATGGATTGCACGTTGGTGCGGTCGTTGTAGAGGCGCAGTTTGGCTTCGGTCAGGTCGCCCTGAGCCGCGCGCAAACGCAGGATCACCTCGGTGCCGGTGGTCACCGGACCGCCGGGAGTGCGGTAGAGCGTGTCGCGGCTGTCGTGACCCAAATAGTCCCACCAGACATTATTGTCGTGGCTGGCAGGTGGCGGCACAACCGGAAGTGGATATTGGGTGGAGTTACTCAGGATTGACTGGGTGCTCCAATCAGTCGCATTCCAATCATCGGCGGGATCATTGATGGTGTCCTGGGCATTATCCCCACCTCCACCCCCTGTGTCCCAGACTTCCATCCAGAGAGTGTCAGGGCTGCCAAGGCGATTTTTCTCAATCGCCCATTCAATCACTGAAAAATCGTCTCCAGTAAGGGCAGCTTCATTGACAGAACCCGCATTTGCCCAATCCCATTCTGCGCCGGTCCAGGAGACAAAATTGGTATTTGCTGGTCCATATGGAGTGGCGTCTACCCATGTGTAAATCCCAAATTCGGGTTTATGTGGGTCGTTAGCGACCACATTTCGTCCCCAAGCATCCGCTGTTGCGCCGTTTGCATCGTTAGATGTATCTATGTAAAGCGCATATTTGCCCCAATTGGTAGTAGCGATATCAGCATTAATGGTATAAGCGAAGTAATACTGGCTGGCATCTTCGCTTACGTGAAGGTCAAGCAGGTCCATATTGGCGTTGCCGTTACCATCTCCAGATGGATCAGAGGCGAGCGGATCGCCATATTGGGGTTCAATGAAACCGTCCACCTGCATAATTGGGGTTGAAACAGAGAGAGTGGCCAGAGAGCCCCAGTCTGTGGCTTGCCAGTCATTGGAAGGGAAGTTGATGGTATCCTGGGCGTTGTCTGTACCTCCACCACCTGTGGACCAGACTTCGACCCATAACTTGTCGGGATTACCCAGTGTGGTCTTTGAAACAGAATACTCAATGATCGATGTCGCACCAGTTCCAATTGCAGCAGCATCTACACTCAAACTGTTAGTCCAATCAATCCCATTCCACATATATAGTGGGGCATGATCGATCCCATATGGAGGATTGTCTACCCAGGTATAGATTGCATATTCCGGTTTGTGAGGATCAGCAGCGACAACGGCTCTGCCCCAGGCATCATTAGTGGCGCCATTTGCATCACCAGTTGTATCCAGGTAAATGACATATTTACCCCAGTTATCAACTGAGATGTCTGTGTTTACCTCAAAGGCAAAGAAATAATGAGTTTCATCTTGTGTTACCCATAGATTCGTGAGGTCAACGGGATAGCCGCCTTGCGAATCGCCAGCAGGGTCAGTTGCCACCACAGGACCATATTCAACGTCTACGATGCCGTCAACGGTTGGAGGAAATGACTGGATTATTTCTTGGTTAGGTGTCTGCGCCAGGCTGGCTGCAGGGCTGAGGAAAAGTGAGATTGCCAGAAATACGGCAAGAGATAAGCGAAGCGCTTTCATTTCAACCTTTCTACTATGGTGAATGTGATAAATAAATTATAGTTGATAGGTGAACAGAATACAATGGAATAGTTTGAATTAACTGAGATGGTTATCAAGAATTCTATCCAAGAGACCGTTAATTACAGGAGGCGAAATTTGTTGTTGTGCTTTCAGGAAGTCGGAGATTGCTCATCGCTTTGCCGATATGCTGAAGGATATCCGAAGGCAAAGTGGCAGCAGCGTGACCGACGGTTGCCAGCGCCAATTCAGCCGCGCGGGCATGCAGCCAGACTGCAAGCGTGGCTGCGTCGAAAAGCGAGAGCCCTTGTGCAAGCAGACCAACGATCAGGCCAGCCAGCACATCGCCCGAGCCGCCGTGCGCCAGGACTGAGTTGGCAAAAGGCAGGATGCGGCAGTCCCCATCAGGGGATGCAACCAGCGTGTTGGGTCCCTTCAGGATCAGAGTCAGCCGCCATTCTTGCGCGTAGAAAGCGGCAAGTTCCTGCCTTTTGGCGTGGATTTCACTTAAAGAAAGTCCGGTCAGGCGGGAAAACTCCATTTCATGCGGAGTCAGAACGACGCGGTCTGGCAGGAGACTGTGCCAATTGGTCTGTTGGCTCAAGATGTTGAGCGCATCGGCATCCACCACCAGCGGCAGATCGGGCGCAACTTCACACAGGTGTTCCAGCAAGCCGAGCAGGAAAGCTTGTGTGCCCTTTGTTTGGTTCAGACCCGGACCCACCAGGACGGCATCCCTGCCAGCCAGAATTTCCGGTATCCGCGATATTGCTTCAGTTGCAAACGCGCCTGCTTGATCAGGCAGGGGCAGCCAGATTGCTTCTGAAACACTTGCGGCAAGTGGAGTGTGGATGATCTCTGGAATAGCCGCAAAAACCAACCCAACACCGCTGCGTAGGGCTGCCTGGATGGCAAGGTTCGCCGCCCCTGTGTATTTGCGCGAGCCAGCCACCACCAATGCTTTGCCGAATGTGCCTTTAAAGGAATTATCCGGCCGCAGTGGAATCAGCGAGCGTGCTAATTCGGGTGTGATTGGAGTGGCAGAGTGATTTTCCATTGAGAATAATTGTACCAGTGGCAGTGAGGTTGACAAAAACATTTCGGTCTTATTAAGAAAACAGAAACGGGAGGAGCAAGCCCATCTGGTTTTCTGTGTAGGTCGGAATGAGACCGCCCAATAGCTTCAGTCCAATAGCCACGATCGCGGGCTCACTCCGACAATTCCCTTCAAATCGATCTCAGATTTCATTCCTGACATCGTTAATTGGCGGAGTGGCAGACCCCGCGATCAGATACGCGAAGCACGCCTGCACACCATCCGTCCTTGTATTGTTTTTTTGAAACGGGAAGAAATGCAGATCGCCGCGCTACGCTCGCGATGACGAAGTTGATGGCAACTTACCGCGCAAAAGAGGCTTGCGATGGCAACTTCACTCGGACATCCAAATGATTCCGGAGGGAGTAAACCCCCTCCGTACAACTTGACAAGCAATGCCGGAGTGAGCCCGCGCGACATCCTCTTATGAACCAGGTTACAAGGCGGTCTCATTCCGGCCTACGAAAAAAAAGCCTTCCCCGACGGGAAAGTTGTATTAATATTTGATTCTTCTATAAGTAGTAGAATGATTTGAGAAACCATTTTGCACTTTGAAAGGAGCAGAGGATAAAAAAACGAGTTTTGAAGTCAATGGCATTCGTCCTGGTCTTAATGTTACTAATGGGTGTGTCGGGTGCCCAAGCCAACAGTCAACATGATCACCTTAAGCAACACTTCGACAAAGCATTGAGGACATACTCCTCTGCTATGGGAGCCGAGTTGTATCAAAAGAATGATCTCCTCTCAGAGCCAGTTTACAACCTAATTGCTGAGAGAAAGCTTTTTTATGAGCGCTACTTCCAAATTGGATTGCATTCAGAGCTTGTGAGTATTTCAACAGAATTTGAACCAACGGCAGCGATCCAACTTTCCGAAAACGCCTACCAGGTGCAAGAAATGGTTACCCTAACAGGAAAACCGCTTTTACAGGTAGCAGAAGATTACCCTGTTTACAGAGCCTACCTTTTGGCTGCGGAGATGGCAGAGGATGCAGATCTTAGCCGTTACCTTGAGCAAACAGCAGAAGAAATCCGTGCCGCTGTGCAAGAGTCGATAGACGCGAACACCTTTGAGATCACGATCATCAACCTGCACACGCTTACCTTTAATCCTCAGACCGGACAACTTGTCTCCGATTCTTTCACGAGTGAAGCGAATGACGATCCTGGGACAGACAAGGTCGAATGGGTTGACGGTAAAGCAATGCGCTTGGAGCCAGATTTTACCCATTTGCCCGACTACGAGATTTACCATGTCACTGTAGAGGTTTTAGCCCAACGAATCCTGGAGGATCTAAATGTAGCTCCTTCAGAAAGCATCAATTCCTCTTACAACACCCTCGTGTATTCAGGATCGCTCGCGGCTACTTATGCCAGAAACTATGTAAGAGCTGCTACTGCATATGAGTGTGGTGTTTTAAGGGATATGACTGCCTGGAACCCAAATTATTATTATCAACCAAGTGAATGTTTTGATTGTGTAAACTTTGTTTCACAAGCAATGCATGCAGGTGGCATACAGACTAGTTCAACATGGTATCCTTGGTCATACGCTTGGATAAATGTTGATGACTTCCAAGACTATGTACTCAACCAGGATCTTGGTTACCGTGTAACAAATTGCAACACACTTGGATTGGGTGATATCGGCATTCAACCTAGCCAGCATGTTGCCATAGTAACTGCGTTGAACCCGTTGCGTTATAGTGGGCATACCAATGATCGATTAAACTACCCCTGGCAACCTGAATTAAGCACCTGCATACATCTTTATTAATGGTCATGCCTGGGTAGGAATATGAATTGAAGGAAAATAAATAATGATAAGAAACAGCCTTTCTTTGTTACTTGCTTTGATTACCCTCCTCACAGCTTGTGCTCCAATCCAGAAGGATAATCCAATTGCTTCTACTTCTACCGTGGAGGGCACTCAGATGGCTAATCCAGAAAAAACACCCATGCAAGGATTGCCTGAGGAATTAACTGAAAACCGACAGGGAATCAATCTGCCTGTTACGGTCAGTTTTGTGAAAAACCAATGGTCTTCTGACACTGAGATTATCACTATTGACGTAACTGGTAATGCCAATTATGCCGCAATACCAGTTAAGAGCCAGACGGTGTTAAAGTCCCTGCCTGCAATAGACCAGGAAGGCAATGTTTATCTGCTCTATGGAACGAATTCTGGCACCAACTCAACATTCTTCTCCAAATTGAGCCCTGATGGTAATATCGAGACGATAAATCTTCCTGTAGGTGGTTCAATTGAACCAAATGTTGATTCTTTTTGGATCGGCAATCGTTTGTTTATCAAAAATTGGAAGAACCTCCTGATCGTCAGCACTGACATGAGTATTGAAGAACAACCAGCTATCGATAAGTTGCTTGTTGGAAATTCGGGTCCCGGATTCATAGGATTGGCTAATGAAACTGAAAAAAGCTTGGTATGGTTTTCCCGCAATCCACTTCGTGAAGGTGATAAACTATACGCATTTTATCGAACCTATAATTTGAACACCAGAGAAACCTACGAAGGAAAGCTGGAAATTCCTTACAGCACCCCGGATTATAACCGTACTAATAATCCCGATGACCGGCTGGGGACTATTGTCATGGGTGTTGATACTGCTTCCAAACATGTGCTCCTATGTTATGGAAAATATCGAAAGGATGAAAATAGTGTTTATTTTAATCTTGAGCTCTATGATCCTGTTAATAAGGAAGTGGTGAGCACCGAACAACTGATCTGCCCAAATACGGTGATTACTTCTTTCGGGGCGTTTTACTACTCTATAAAACCTGTTGAGTCGCATGGTTTCGACATCGCTCGGCGCTATTCAGACGGTTCTGATGTGATCGATTTTTCACGTGAAGTATTCTCCAATCCCAAGAGGCGGAATTGGCATGGAACGAATGGCGATTATTGGATTCTGATGAATCAAGAAAGTCTTTTTATCCTGGATAATTCCGGAGAACAACTGTCGGAATATCAAATGCCGGATGAATTGATTAAGGACTGCTATCCACTATATTGCATATGTCCTTCATTTCTGATCTCACAAGAATAATTTTTAGAAGACCCAGGACATAAAACCCCAATGGCAGAGTCGAATAATTGTCTCTTGCTATCGGATTTTTTAGTTCCCGAACTCCTGTAGTGCATATTCATCACAGGCAAGGAAGAGACAGCTTCCCTTGATTTGGATGCCTGAACCCTTGCATCTCAAAGTTATATCTAGCAGGTGGTTTTATGGAACTGATGTATGAACTTCATCAGAAAGTGAAATATCCTTTGACTCTGGTCTCTTAGAGTGCTATCATTTCATTAGATTATTATTCAGTGCGAACTTATTCTGCACATTAAAATGGAGGTCTTATATGAGCGCAATCTTAATTTCACGCATTATCGGCGCAGTTGTTCTTGGTATTATTGGAGCATTCACCAGTCTCCCCATTTATAATTATGTTATTCAGTTTGTTGATTTGATCGCCCTTTCACAAGGAATGGCAACCGGACTCACAGCGGTGATTTTCGCTGCCTTTGGTTTCATTATCACGCCTTATATTACAATCAAGCCTTTCCAGGCATTGATAAAACTGTTTAATAAATCCTCAGCCCAATCCTTGATAAGCGGGCTAATTGGCTTGACCATCGGGCTGGTCATCGCTGCTATTATGGCATACCCCCTTTCCCTGCTGCCAAGACCTTTTGGGCAGATTTTGCCTGTTGCCGGTTTGTTTCTTTTTGGATACCTCAGCACTGTTCTCTTCGTTACACGACGAGAGGATTTCGCGAGTCTTTACAAGAACATGACCAGCAAAATGCCTTCGCGTGCCAAAGGCGAAAGTGAGAGGCGTGTATTGGTGGATACCAGTGCGATAATTGACGGACGCATCGCCGATATCGCCAAGACCGGGTTTTTGGGCGCAACGCTGGTCGTCCCACGTTTTGTGCTCAATGAGCTGCAGTTTGTCTCCGACTCAGCCGACAGCCTCCGCCGTCAACGCGGACGGCGCGGATTGGAAGTGCTTGGTGAATTACAGGAGAGCAAAGACGTGAATGTGGTCATCAGCGATATTGACGTGGAAGGCGTGCGCGAAGTGGATGACAAGCTGGTGCTGCTCGGACGCCAGATGAACTACCCGATCCTGACAAACGATTTTAACCTCAATCGGGTCGCTGAATTACAAGGCGTCAAGGTGCTCAACATTAACGACCTCGCGAATGCAGTCAAAGTCATTATCCTGCCAGGAGAAAGCCTGCAGATTGAAGTAATCCAGGAAGGCAAGGAATACAATCAGGGAGTTGGGTATCTTGATGATGGCACCATGGTAGTCATCGAAAATGGTCAGCGCTATATTGATAAGCACATTGAAGTCACTGTCACCAAGATCTTGCAGACTTCTGCCGGGCGGATGATTTTTGCCAAACCAAGCCTCGAATAAAAGCAGGAAGGTGATTATGAGTCTGAGAATTTACAACACCCTCAGCCGTTCCAAGGAAGATTTCAAAACCCTTGAACCAGGCAAGGTCAGGATGTACGTTTGCGGCCCAACAGTTTACGCTGAGGCACATATTGGTCATGCTATGTCGGCATTGGTATTTGACATCGTCCGGCGCTACCTGGAGTATTCTGGTTATGAGGTCAATTTTGTAATGAATTTCACCGATGTGGATGACAAGATCATCAACAAAGCCAACGAAATGGGGCGCGATCCCTTTGAGCTGGCAGATTTGTATATCCAGAAATACAAAGCCAATCTCGAGGCGCTGAACGTCAAACCCGCCACCAAAAATCCACGTGCCACCGAAGATATGCCGCAAATTATTGAGATGATCAGCCAACTAATCCAAAACGGTTCTGCCTACGAGGTCGATGGCGACGTGTACTTCATGGTTGAATCCAAACCAGACTATGGCAAGCTCTCTGGTCGGCGGCTTGACAGCATGAATGCCGGCGCGCGCATCCAGGTGGACGAACGCAAGAAACATCCCATGGATTTTGCCCTCTGGAAGGCCGCCAAACCCGGCGAACCTGCCTGGGAGAGTCCCTGGGGCAAGGGTCGTCCGGGCTGGCACATCGAATGTTCGGCAATGAATCTGGCACACCTGGGAGAACAGATCGATATCCACGGCGGCGGGAATGACCTGATCTTCCCCCATCACGAAAACGAAATCGCACAGACAGAATCAGTCACCCATAAGCCCTTCGCTTCTTACTGGATGCACAACGGCATGCTTGGCTTGAAATCCGAGAAAATGTCCAAATCGCTCGGAAACATGATCACTATCGACCAATTCCTGAGCGAGCACCCGGCGGATGTGTTGCGTTTGTGGGTGCTAAACAGCTCTTATCGCAGCCCGCTGACCTATAGCGAAGAAGTTATTGAGCAGACCGAACAGGTGTATCGCCGCTTGTTAAATGCCAAAAAGCCCGCCCTGCCAGGGGCAGCTGGATTGCCCGAAGAAAAGGCACACGCTTTGGTTGCGGCTGCCAAGCAAGCCCATCTGGCTTTCAAAGACAGCATGGATGACGACTTCAACACCCCCGGTGCTCTGGCCGCGATTTTTGAACTGGTCCGCAACCTTAACCAGGCTCGCAGCGATGGTGCCACAGAGGCACAACTTCTGCCTGCGCGTGAGGTTTTCAACGAACTGACTGGCGTGCTTGGGCTGCGGCTCGAGGAGCAAGCCAGCAGGGCGCATGCTGCCGACCCGTTCATCGACCTGTTGGTCAATTTGCGGCGTGACCTGCGGGCAGAGAAAAACTGGGCACTCTCCGATAAAGTGCGCGATGAGCTTAAAGCCCTGGGCGTCATCCTGGAAGACAGCAAAGACGGCACCACCTGGACCTGGGAGCAAAGGTGAAAGAATGGATTACCGGACGCAACCCGGTCTATGAGACCCTACGCGCCAAACGCCGGCACGTTTTTCGCCTGATGCTGCTGCGCGGGATAAAGCTGGATGGGCATCTGCCGGAAATCCTCAGGATGGCAAAGGAACAAAAAGTCCAGGTATTGGAAGCCCAGCGACCCCAACTTGATGCCATTGACAGGCACAACCAGGGCATCGCGCTAGAGGCAAGTGAGTACCCCTACGCCGCGCTTGAGGACCTCTTTGCCCACGCAGAGGCAAGCGGGGAGCCCCCTTTCTTCCTATTACTCGACCTGATCCAGGACCCACAAAACCTTGGCTCGCTGCTGCGCACCGCGGAACTGATGGGCGTGCACGGGGTGGTTATGCCTTCCTCGCAGGCAGCACAGATCACGCCGGGTGTGGTGCACGCCTCTTCCGGTGGGTCGGAACACTTGCTGATCGCGCAGTATAACCTCGCCCAGGCGATCGACCGTATGAAACAGCTCAAAGACGTCTGGGTATATGGGCTTGATGCTTCTCCAAAGGCGCGTCCGATCCAGCAATTGCGGCTGAATGGGGGTGTAGCGCTGGTGGTAGGAAACGAAGGAGAAGGTCTGCGCGACCTGGTGCGCAACAAGTGCGATGACCTGATCAGCCTGCCCCAATTTGGCAAGCTCGACTCGCTCAACGCGGCAGTGGCTGGTTCGATCGCGCTCTTTCTTGCCAGGCAGGCAAGGCAAATAGAATCATAAATCGTGGTTGTTTCTTCGATCAAAGTAGGTTAGGTCCTGCTGCATCACGAAATCATGCTCACAGGTGAGTTTTTCCATTTGTCGGAATGAATAAATGGCGTAGGTCAGGTTCCGTTTTTGAACCTGACCTACAACGATCAATGTTTATCAAAAGGAATTAAAGATTAGACTGAGCACGTGTGTGTTGGATTTACAAATAAATCACCGTAACCAACCAGAGGCAGACCATCACAAAGCCTATTATCAGGCGGATACCTGCTGCCATCCCATAACCAAACGCCAATGCTTTGGTAGCTTCCCAGGCTTTTTCGCGGTCCCGGTTGAGCCGGCGATATTCCAGAATGTAAAGCAGTGCCAGCGCAACCGCAATCCCCCCAATTGGGGTCAGGAAAATGCCGCCAATGAGCATCCCCAGCCAGCTCACAAGGGTCTCCCAAAAAGGTACCCCAACATTGCGGGTCTTTTTTGCTCCCAGGAGGTTGTCTGTGAGCGATCCAACCACCATCAACAAAGTGTTGATTACAAAAAACGTGATGGTAAGCCCAAATTGCGTCGGGGAATGCCCGCGGTTAAAACCGACGTAGATCACCCAGATCAGGTGACCCACCCAACTGACTGTCAGCCCCGGGAAAAACACCAGGAACAGACCGAAGAAGCCGACAGCGTTTAAAATGCCGCTGATTGCGATAAACAAAATCCGGATCCAGTCAGGACTCATTTGATTACCGTGATGCCGCCCATAAACGGCTTGAGGACCTCAGGGATAACAATACTACCGTCTGCCTGCTGGTAGTTTTCGAGCACGGCAATCAGCGTGCGCGGTAAGCCCAGACCCGAGCCATTCAGCGTGTTCACATATTGCAAGGGGGAACCGTCTGCAGGACGGTACTTGATGTTGGCTCGTCTTGCCTGAAACTGACCAATGTTTGAAATGGAAGAAACTTCGAGCCACTCCTGGCAGCCAGGCGCCCAGACTTCCACATCGTAGGTCTTGTGCGAGCCAAAGCTTAGGTCGCCGGTGCACTGCTTGAGGATGCGATAGGTCAGCCCAAGCCCCTCGCAAGTGGCACAGGCATCAGCAACCATTTTCTCAAGTTCCTGCTCGGCGTTTTCGGGCAGGCAGTACTTGTACATCTCGACCTTGTCGAATTGATGCCCGCGTTTGATACCCCGCACGTCTCTTCCTGCGCTCATTTTTTCGCGTCGGAAGCAGGCAGTATAAGCAGTCAGGTTCATTGGCAGGGCTGATTCTTCGAGTATTTCCCCCATTAACATGCCCGTCAGCGGCACTTCAGCTGTCGGCACCCACCAAAAATCCTCCTCGTGGTCATGATAAAGATTATCCGCAAATTTTGGCAGCTGCCCGGAAGCAAACATGACTTCTTCGCGTACCATCCAGGGCGGATAAAACTCCGTGTAGCCCTGGCGGATATGGAGGTCCAGCATCCAGAAGATCAGGGCGCGTTCCAACCTTGCACCAGCGCCTTTCAGCACATAAAAACGCGTTCCAGAGAGCTTCACACCAGCTTCGAAGTCGATGATATCCAATGCAGTCCCCAAATCCCAGTGGGGTTTTGGCTCAAAATCAAAGTGCTTGGGTTCACCGATGGTTCGCAGTACCACGTTGTGTTTATCATCTGGTCCCACGGGAACATCTGCATCTGGGATGTTTGGGATGCCAGCCAGGAGGTCGTAAAGGGCGGTTTCTGTTTGTTTGAGGGTCTCATCCAGGGCCGCAATATCATCTCCAAGCACACGCATGGCACTGATCTTCGCTTCGCGATCTTCCTTGCTCTTCATCCTGCCGATTTCCTTGCTGACAGCGTTGCGTTCAGCTCTTTTGGCTTCAACGTCCAGGATCAGGCGCCGTCGCTGATCATCGAGCGCGATCACCTCATCCACAACGCCAGTCTCCATCTGGCGTTTCATCAGACCTTCTTTTACAAGATCGGGATTTTCCCGGAATAGTTTGATATCCAACATGATGGCCTCTTCTCCGTCTCCTTACGAGCTCAATTATTAAATTTTACCATTCCATCACTCTCATGGTGAGAAACGCGATAAACAACAACCTTGTAGGGTTGAGCCTGCATCAACCATTATGAACGATGGGTGATTCGATTTGGGAAAGGAAGGGCTTTTTCCTACTGGTGTAAGGTGGGCAATACCATCACCTTGACGAGCCCCATATCCCAGACCCGATTTAGGATGCCTACCAGACTTATCAGAATGATCCCGTCAACGGAGGTTTCGTCCCTGCCAACAATCATCCGGGCAACATGCTCACCCGGCAGGTCTGGTCTTTTGGTTATTGCTTTCACTACACCCACCTCAACATTCTTTCCGCTGGCGGCGTTTACTTGAACCTGCTTGAGTTTCGTGACTACACCTTTGGGGACACATAAGATCCTGAGGTCCAGGCAGTTGAGCTCTTCATTGGCACCAGCAACCTTCCCGTGGTAACACCATTCCTTATGGCACGGATTACAACAGCTATGTGCGCGCGTACGACCTAATTTCTGAGCCGGGTTTGTTACCTGTCACAATCTGCATCCTGGTTTTGCCGGGGATTTTCTTACCCATGGTTATGGCGGATACGTAAGACAGGTCAAAAAAAGGGGGGGTTATCTCTGTGCCAGCATGCCTGAGCCAACCAGGAGTTCCTGGAGCTGCTGGGTAATTTCTTTGCGCCGTTCAGACTGGATGGCTAATTGAAGTTCTTCAAGCAAATTCGAAGTGTTTTCTTTTGCTTCTTCAAGCAGGCGGTAGCGATAAAGATTCTCAGCCGTGATTGCATCCAGGATCAATTGGTAGAAGCGGATTGCCAGCAGATGATTTTCGATTTGCTCCAGCATCACTTCCGGATCGCCCTCGATGATCGGGGGAGGCCAAGGCAGTTCCTTTTGTTCCTCGGCGTGGTGTTCCTCAGCGCGGGTTGGTATCAGCGTGGTGAAAACCGGGCTGTAATTAGCTCCGACCGCACGTTTCCGGAAAGAGAGGATCTCAACCCTGGCAAGCGTGCCAGCTTGCAAGGCAGCCGTCCATCTGCGCATCAGCCGGGCAGCCCGTTCATAATCCGGCTGTGAACCCTGCCCCAAAGTCTCTTGCCCATCAAATGTGATACCTTCCAACGTCAAGGCGCGCTGAACTCTGACGCCAAAAGCTATCACAATTACCGGCAAACCTTCTTTTTGCCCCAACCATTGAGAAGCCAATCTGACCAATTGCTTGTTATACTGCCCGCAAAGGCCCCTCGAGCTGCCGATGATTGCCAAGACCTGGCTCTGCTCAACCGGTCGATAATCAAAACGCCCTTGCACTTCGTGTTTCAACGGCTTATCCCCAATCAGGGAGCGAACCTGCGCCGCGACCAGCGAAAAACGCTCTGCGTAAGCCGTGAGAGAAGCCTGGCGGTTGAGCGCCATTTGCATAGTACTCAGCGAAAGCACGCGCAATGAACCCAAGAGCGGTTCTATAGCTTCCAGGTTCGATAGCCTGGCTTCTGTGCGTTCTTTACCATCAGACATTTAGGCTTTAACCAACCTGGAATTTATCGAGTGTCCAGATGAAGACTACTGCCGAGCTTTCTCCAAGAGATGCACCCTCATTTTCCATAAGCGGTTCATAATCACCATGCAGCCCGTACCCATGATGAATGGATTCAATCCCGTTACAGGATTCCGTAATAACGTTCAGAGCCGTCTGGACGTCGCTGTTGCGAACCGCGATAAACAGCGTCAGCTGGCTCTGGCGCATCAAACCGCCGCGCGTCTCAGAGAAAGTCGCTGTAAAACCTGCATTGGTCAATGCTGAAAGCACGTCATCGCCATTTTTTTTTGGCACAATCGCCATGATCATTTTCATTTGCTTTGCTTCACTTTCTGATCCCATAGGTCCAGAAAGGCACCTATAGCCTGGTTTAAATCTGCCTTGGCTTCTTCGCTTAGGCTGCGCTCGTATTTGATGGCATCCATTGACTGGGCAGCATAGATGCGTAAGTAACTGACCATTTCATGAGCAAACACGCTCACTTTTTCAGGCTTGATCTCATCCATGAAGCCTTGCGTGATGGCATAGAATTGAACCACTTGATCCTCGAAGCGCACTGGCTGGTTGGGACCTTGCTGCAGGAGGGCGTTTAGCCTTTGCCCGCGTTCGATTTGATTGCGTGTGGCTTCGTTAACCTCGGTACCAAACCTGGCAAAACGCGCCACTTCTTCGTACTGTGAGAGCTCCAACTTTAACGCCTTTACCACGGATTTCATGGCTGGCTCTTGCGCCGCAGACCCCACGCGCGAAACAGACCTGCCGATGTCGATAGCAGGTTTATTGCCTTTGTTGAATTCATCCGCGTTCAAAACGATCTGCCCATCGGTGATGGAGATCAAATTGGTCACAATATAGCTCGCGATATTCCCGCGTTGGGTTGTCACGATCGGCAGTGCCGTGATGCTTCCACCACCGTGTGCCTCGTTCAGACGGCAAGCGCGTTCCAGAAGGCGTGAATGGAGGTAAAAAATGTCGCCGGGATAGGCTTCGCGTCCGGGTGGGCGCCGCAGCAGCAAACTCATCTCACGGTAAGTATCCGCGTGCTTTGACAAATCATCGTAAACGATCAATACATCCATGCCGTTATCCAGCAGGAACTCAGCCAGGGTCACACCTGCGTATGGCGCCAGGTAGCGCAGCGCGGGGGGATCATCGGGGCTTGAAACCATCACAGTGGTTTGGTTCATGACCCCGCCAGCTTTGAGGGTTTCAATCGCGCGCAATACGGATGTCTTTTTCTGCCCGATTGAGACGTACACACAGCGGACATCAGTGCCTTTTTGGCTGAGGATGGCATCCAGTGCCAGGGTGGTCTTGCCCACCTGGCGGTCGCCAATGATCAGTTCGCGCTGTCCGCGCCCAAGTGGCAGAAGTGAATCGACGATCTTTGTGCCGGTAAACAGCGGTGTGTCAACTGGCGCACGGTCAATCACACCCGGCGCGATGCGTTCTACGGAGCGAAATTCAGAGGGAACAATCGTTCGCTTTTCATCCAGCGGTCTTCCAAGGGGATCTACCACTCTGCCAAGGAAAGAAAGACCGACTGGAATACTGAGTCGTTTGCCCGTTGCAATTGCCACATCTCCGCCACGAATGCCAGTGTCGTCGCCAAACAGGATCACATCGACATGCTTGCGGTCGAGATTCAGCACCATGCCCTGCACCCCATTTGGGAAAGTCACCAATTCCTCCAGGAAAACCATCGGCAAACCGCTGAGCGTGGCAATGCCATTGCCAACATGTTGCACGGTGCCGACACTGCGGATGAAGACCTGGTGCTTTTGCCTCTGGCTGGCTGACTGAAGCTCACTGATGACATATTCCGGTTTAAGGAATCGCAGACGCGCAGGCAATTTATCCGCCACACGCGCCTTCACATCCTCCAGGAATTCTTCACGTGTCACCGACAAGGGATCGTTAACGCGCAACCGCTCGGTTAGATCAGATAGTCGCTCTTGGATAGCAAGGTCTAAATCATTCATTTTCAGGTTTTGCCTGTGTTTCCAGTTTCTGACTGATTTCTTCCCGCAGAGAGTCCAAATGAGCACGGATGGTGTTATCCAGCACGATGTCTCCAACCCTGGCGCGGATGCCGCTCACAAGCTCTGGTCTGACGTTCACTTTCAACTCCACTTCCTTGTCCGTCAGGGCGTTGAAAGTATTGAGCAGTTTCATTTGCTGTTCGGTAGTGAGCTCACGCGGCACCTCAACTTCCACAATTGGGATTCTTTCTTCCAAGGATTCGCGGATATTCTGAACCATGCGCATGTCAGTACGAGCCATATTCCAGATGTTGCGGGTCACTTCTTCAATGAGCTGATCGTGGACTTCAGGCGGTATGACTTCGCGCAGGGTTTCATTGCTGATGTGGATGACCGTTTCCACCAGCTCGTTCTGCAGACGCTTGATGTCTACTTCCTGCTCCTTGCGCGCCTCGGCAATAGCTTCCATCATGATCGACTCTGCTTCCTGACGGGTTGCCTCCAGCAACTCTTCCTGCTGGCTCTGGCTGTTGACATATGCCTGATCTATAATCTTCTCGATTTCCTCATCCAGATTGAGCAGACGCTGGTTAAGCTCCTCAAGGCGCTGTTGGGCATCGAGTCGATCGCGCAAAAGGGCTGCCCTGAGGGCGGCTTTCTCAATTGCCCGTTCCTCCGCACGCTTGGTCATCGGTTTGAAGACCAGGAAGTACAGGATCACCGTCAAGACCAGGAAGTTGAGAATCTCCCAGATGATGGTGCTAAGGTCAAATTCGAGCATGGCTTAGCCTCCGAAGAAGCGTGTAATCAAAGGATTAGCGAATAATATTACCAGAACGACCAACAAAACATAAATTGAAGCCGTTTCCAGCAGCGCCATTGAAATCAGCATGGTTGTTCGCAATTGGGGCGCAGCATCTGGCTGGCGAGCAATGCCTTCGATGGCTTTCTCTGCTGCCTTGCCCTCCGCCCAGGTGGGAATCATGGTTCCAAACATGATTACCACGCCAGCAACGATAGTAGTGACAATAATGATTAATACCTCAGGTGTCATATTCTCCATTAGTTAGTTCCTTTCTCACTCGTTTTGCTTAACTTGCGTAATCTTCGCTTCTCAGCATTTTTTGCTTTGATTTCTTGATCTTCTTCATTAATTTCCACCGCTGACGAAATAAACAAGGCGGCCAGCGTCGTTAACACAAACGCCTGCAGAACCCCCGAAACCATTGTAATCGCGGTCAGCGCGATCGGCAATAAGTACGGCACGATCGAAAAAACAATCGCGACGATTAGATCTCCACTTAAGATGTTGCCAAACAAACGCATCGAAAGCGAGAGCGTACGGCTGAACTGCCCGATCAACTCGATGGGAAACATGAAGATCGGGCTGGCAAATTCCTTCAGATACGTCCAGACGCCCTTCTTGATCATGCCGTAGATGTGCACCGAAAACACCACGATCAATGCCAGCCCGATGGTGGTGTTGATATCTGCGGTGGGGGACTTCATCCCCGGGATGATGGAGATCAGGTTGGCAAAAAGCGTAAAGATCATCAGGCTGCCCAGCAGTGGGATGTAAGGATGCAGATCGTCAACGTCCATGGCGTCATCCAGAATGCTGATCACCATCTCGAGGATGTATTCCAACAGGTTGGGCTTGAGCACTTTTAGGATCAACACCACAGCAATAATGATGCCCATGGTGATCCAGGTATAGAGCACCGTGTCTCGGATGGGCAGGATCCCGAAAAGGGTAAAGACGATGGTGTGTTCAATTACGTCCAAATTACTACTCCTTCCGATCGGTGAGTTTATTCATCCGGTTGTTGTATAGGGTCACCTGCACCCAGGTGGCAATCGTGATCACAATCACCATCCCAATCGCTCCCAGAGGTTCGGTCTTAAGTGCCAGGTAGAGAAGCAGCCCAAGCAGGATAAACACCACAAAACGATGCAGCATCAACCTCGCCATCGGAGATTTCTGCCCAGCCGCCGTGGGATGGATTTCCTCCACTTCCTTGCGCAGCCATTGGAAAGAAAGCACAGACCAGCCTGTGGCGATAAGCATCCAAAAAATGATCCAAAATATTTTCATGCCTTCATTTCCCATAACGTTGCCTGCGCCAGCATTCCTGCTCTTTGATCAATTCCTTCATTTTTTCGAGCTCAGCCGCTCTTTTTTCATCTACTTCCTTATTCATCACATAAAATTCATATTTCACATAACGCATCACTGCCGCAATCGCGGATAACACACCCACACCCAACAAAATGAGAGTCCAGCGCGGGCTGGTGTCCAAACGACGGTCCAGGAAAAAGCCCAGTAAGGGTCCGCCAACAATTGGTATGGCAATTTCCCAGCCGATGGTCATTGACCGCAGGTCACGCGCGGAAAACATGCGCCTCCGCCTGGTTACTTTTTCTTCCTTCGGCTGCCCAAGTTGGCTATCTGGGGTTGCGCTGGTAACCTGTCTTTCTACCATTACACCCTCAATGCGTTGTTAAAATGCTGACCAGGTTATCGAACAAAGTCAATATGCCAGCTTTGACCGAAACGGTTTGATCCTGATTCTCCTTCCGGAACTTGAGCTCTCCATCGCTGGTAGCTGCAATCATGGCGGCATGCCCCGGGTGGATCCCAAGCCAGGAGCCATCTTTCAGCCGGACTTGCAGGCTTTCGACCTGTTCCAGTTCCAATCCGCCCGAACCCGGACTGAGCACCTGCACCCTGAGCAGTTTCTCGGGATCAGATTGTCGGCTCATCGGCTTCCTCTGGGCGGAGTGCTTCCTCCGCCGATTCCGTTTCTTCAGCCTGCCGCAAGACCTCCGCGATCGTGCCGGTCATGTAAAAAGCCTGCTCGGGCAGGTCATCATATTTTCCTTCCAGGATCTCTTTGAAGCCTTGCACAGTCTCCTCGATTGGCACAAACACTCCCGGTTTGCCTGAAAAAGCTTCTGCCACGATGAAGGGCTGCGTCAGGAAACGCTGCACCCGGCGGGCTCGGATCACAATTCGCTGATCTTCCAGGGAAAGCTCTTCCATGCCGAGAATAGCAATCAGGTCCTGCAGCTCTTCATAGCGCGCCAGAGTTGCCCTGACCTGCATGGCTACGTTGTAATGTTCACTCCCTACGTTCTCAGGTGTCAAAAAATTCGAACTGGACTGCAACGGGTCAATAGCTGGGTAGAGCCCCATCGAAACAAGCCTGCGTGAAAGTACGGTGATGGCATCCAAGTGCGAGAAGGTGGCTGCTACTGCCGGGTCGGTCACGTCATCAGCAGGGATATAGACTGCCTGAACAGAAGTGATACTGCCACTGCTGGTAGAGGTGATGCGTTCCTGGAGCAAACCCATCTCGGATTCGAGCGTGCTCTGATAGCCCATCTCACTGGGTAGTCGCCCCAAAAGCGCCGAAACCTCGGATCCTGCCTGGATAAAGCGATAGATGTTGTCGATAAAGATTAGCACAGGGCGGCTTTCTTCGTCGCGGAAGTACTCTGCCATCGTCAGAGCAGTAAAGGGGATGCGCATCCGAGCTCCGGGCGGTTCGTTCATCTGCCCAAATGCAAGGATGGCTGAATCGATCAAGCCGGAAGCGGTCATTTCCAGCCACATGTCGTTGCCCTCACGGCTGCGTTCACCCACACCCGCAAAAAGCACGATGCCCGAGCTCTTGGTGATGGTGTTGTTCATCAACTCCAGCATCAATACGGTCTTGCCAACTCCTGCCCCTCCAAACAGACCGACCTTACCACCCTTGGGGTAAGGAGTCAGCAGATCAATGGCTTTGATGCCGGTAACAATTTTGTCGCGTGAAATCACCTGGTCGCGAATCTCCGGGGGTTTGCGGTGAATTGGGGCAAAAGTTTTGGGTTCAAAAAGTCCCCGGTCGTCGATTGGCTCACCGAGTACGTTGAAAAGTCTCCCCAGGGTCTCCCTGCCAATAGGGACCGTGATCGGCACTCCCAGGTCGATTACAGGCATACCGCGTCTGAGCCCGGCTGTGCTGCCCATGGCAATGGCACGCACCACGTTGGTGCCAACATGCTCTTGGGTCTCCAGGATCAAGTCACCGCCTTCCTTGCGCCTAACCAGCAAGGCATTATAGATGGAGGGAAGATTTCCCGATCCAAATTCGACGTCAACCACTACGCCGACTAAACGGATGATCACCCCTGGGTTTTTGTGTTCAGTGTTGTTAGATTGCACAGGCATTCCTAGTTTTTTTAATTGAAAGGTCAGAGCTCTGACAATGTTAAAACAATAATTAATTATGCCAGAAAAAATTGATAAAGTCAAAAGTACGGGAGTTGAGGTGTCATGAATATGAGTCAACGAGAAAAGTTGTGTCCTGCTTATTATTCCAATAGATTCTCCATCAATCCCGTCCCAATCTCCGTGTAGGATCCTAGCATAAGTACAAGATTTCAGGTAAGTATCTTAAAATCTTAGGGACAGTCATTCCCTTTAATATTAATGAGACCTCTGAAATTTTATCAAATTGGGGTGACTGAAAAAGTGTATAGGAATTATGCGCGTTGATCAGTTTTCGAATGTGTTTTGGCGGGTTTGGTCTTGGGGGGTTTTGGCGAGGCTTGCGGCAAGTAGGGCTTGGATGAATTTGTCAGGATCCGTTGCAGGTTCATTAATGAGGCAGGGTCGTAAATGGTAAATCCACAGACATCACAAATCCAGGCGGGGAAATCCGGCACAATCAGCGGTTTACCAGCCGTACGCGCAGCAAAGCTGCGTTTTCCAGGCTGAATCCTGCCAAAATAGCAGCGAGGACACACTTCAGGAATTTCGGGAAAAGATTTGATGTTTCGATTCATTCGGGCAGGGTTACCTTCAGGGTTCAGCGTGAACCAAGTCCATGTTGGTTAAAACACGGATATCGTCAAGCGGCCAGTATACGAGGATCGCCTTCCCAACGACCCATTCCTGTTTTACGAAACCCCAGTCATGCGAATCGGACGAGCGGTTGCGGTTGTCTCCCAAAACAAACAGCTCTCCCTCGGGCACTTTCCAGGTGCCAGTATATCCAGGCAGTTCAGCAATGTATGGCTCGGTAATAGCCTGACCATTTACCCGCACAATCCCACCGCCAATGTCAATAGTATCTCCGGGCAGACCGATCACGCGCTTGATGTAATCTTCTGTGAGTGTTCCCTGGTAATGAAAGACGATGATATCCCCGCGTTTGGGTTCACCAAGTTTATAAGCAAGCTTGTTTACCACCAACAGGTTGCCTTCATGCAGTGTGGGCTGCATGCTAACGTTGTAAACCCGTACACGCGAGGTGACGGCATTCAGCAACAAGAATAAAACCACCGCCATGAGGATGGTCTCGAGCATATCGCGCCAAAAGCCGCGGGTTTTGTTTTCAGGTACAACTTCGGGTGTTGGTTCGACCACCTTGGTTTCAGTTTCGTTTTGTTCCACAAACATCCATTCTATCACGCTCAAGTGCAGCATGAATTCCAATATTATAACCCGGATTCCACGTCAGCAAATCAGTCAATTTACATAATGTAGTTTGTTTTGGTGTGCAGCCGTTTGGGGATATGGAAATAGGGTGGGTTGGCGTCACATTACCTCAACCTGCCTGAAAATCTCATTGGCCTACCTATCCTACGGTTCACTTTTAAAATGTATTCGTAGGTCGGAATGAGACTGCCTCTGGGTATTTTTCCCACACAAGCCTTCCGCAGCCTCACTCCGACAGTCTGTTTTTGGTGGAGTGCGCAAAAGAAGCGCATTCCACCCTACGAACACCGACATTTTGTCCTTGTAGGGTGGATTGGCGTAAAGGTGCATGCGAAGCAAGAGAGCATTTAAAAGCCAACCCACCGGTTGAATGGGAGGTTTTTGTGTTGGTGGGTAGGCTTTCTCGAGGCAACGGTTCGTATGGATTCTGTGACGCCAACCCACCCTACAAAAATACTGTTTTTACGTTGAAAATTGGTATAAATCAAATCTGGCAAACTAATCTTCCAAGCTTTTACGTTCGCGTTTCTTCAACACGAGTCGGATGGGCGTACCGGTGAAGGGAATCTCCTTGCGGATCTGGTTCTCCAGGAAACGCATATAGGTGAAGTGCCCCAGGGTTGGATCGTTGCAGTACAACAAGAACGTCGGCGGATCCGTTTTCACCTGCGTGCCGTAATAAATTCGGAAAGGCTTGCCAGTGCCCAAAGTTGATTGATGGATGTCCTGAGCGTTGACCAGAATGCGGTTCAGCTGAGAGGTCGGCACCTTGCGCAGGCGTTCCTGTTGGATTTGCTTTACCAGGGGCAACACTTGGTGCACGCGTTGACCGCTCAATGCTGAGAGGAACAATATCGGAATGTATGGTAAAAAATTCAATTGCTGGCGGACCTGGCGTTCAAATTCCATGCTGGTGTTGGTGTCTTTTTCAACGAGGTCCCACTTGTTGACCACCAAAATCACGCTCTTCCAGGCTTCGTTGATATAGCCGGCGATATGGGTGTCCTGGGCGGTGATGCCAGTGGTCGCGTCCACGACCAGCACAGCCACATCACAGCGTTCAATCGCCTGCATGGCTCGCAGAACAGAGTACTTTTCAACGCCAGGAATGATGGAACCGCGTTTTCGTATTCCGGCGGTATCGATCAGGATGTAATCCTGGCCGTCAATCGTGACAGGTGTGTCGATGGCGTCACGCGTGGTGCCGGGAATATCGCTGACGATAGCGCGTTCTTTGCCGATGATCTTATTTAGCAGGCTGCTTTTGCCTGCATTTGGCTTGCCAACGATGGCAACTTTAATAGCGGTCTCATCGACTTCTTCTTCCACCTGGGCGGGAAAATGCGCCACAATCTCATCCAGCAGATCGCCAGTTCCAGTGCCGTGGATGGCGGAGATCGGATAGGGTTCGCCAATCCCCAATGAGTAAAAGTCCAAGGCGTTCAGGCGGGCAGTTTCGCTATCGGCTTTATTGACAGCCAGCACAATCGGCGGCATCCGCTTGCCTTCCACCTGCCGTTGGCGCTTACGCAGCAAGTTTGCCACTTCCCGATCTGCCTGGGTAACCCCGCTAAGCGCGTCCACCATCAACACGATCACATCCGCTTCCTCAATAGCCACTTCCACCTGGGCGCGGATTTCATCAATGAACGCCGCGGAACCAATCGAAAGTGGTGCCTGGTAGCGTTGTTTGCTGGGGTCAATACCGCCCGTGTCGACCACGAAAAAGTTGGTTCCAGACCAATTGCCTTCCGCCACAAGACGGTCGCGCGTGGTGCCAGGCACGTTATCAATGATGGCAAGGCGTTGCTCCACCAAACGATTGAAAAGGGTACTTTTCCCCACGTTTGGTCTTCCGACGAGCACAATGACAGGTTTATCCATGAAAAATCCTATTTATTTGTTCTTTATTCTATCTCGTGATTACGACTTCAATTAAGCCAGGCAGAGTCGAGTCGAGCCGCAGTTCCGGGCGGTCGAGTTCGACTTTAGGAGATAATTGGTAAGTGCCTTCTGTCAAACCGGTAAGATCCAGAGTAACGTGCACCGAAGTCGTTCCAATATTTTCGAGCAGGTTCATTGGACCGGAGATGTAAACATCCACGGTTTGGGGGGAGAGTTTTGCCTGCAGCCCGCCCGCGAGATTAATCGCTGTAACAGGCACTCCGATAATTTGAGTGGAGGTATAGATTGCTTCAACACCCACTGAAACCAAAACAGATTGATCGCCGATCACCACGATGCCTTCTGGCAGTTGTAAGCCCACCCGCGACTCAAAACTCTGCTGTGCTCCGTTCAAATTCACTGGTTCGGTCTCTATATAGGCAGGCATGCCGCGAATCAGGTCAGGATTTTCTGCATAGACAGTCAGGGTAGGCGGGTTTACAACGATGTTGGTCAGGTGATAGCCTTGCGCAACAGATCCACTTGTCACTATCTTGACAAAAACATTGCGATAGCCAACCAACTGGACCACCTCAATGCTCACATCTACACGATTAGGATTAACCACAACGCCGTCCACAGCCATCCCGGCTTCATTGAGGGGTTTCAAGTCTAGCGTGCGGCTGATGCTGGTTGTGAGTTCAGAAACGTCGATGAAAGCCGCAACCTCCACCACGGTTTTCACCAACGATTCGGGTCCGACCAATTTTACTTCGGACTGACTCAATCTTGCGTCGCGGGTCTGATATCCCACCGGTAAAGTTCCCGTTTGGACGAGGGTGATAGGCATTGTCTTCGAAGCGACCTTTTCCAGGGAGATGTCCACGGTAGCCGGAGAGATCTCCACCACTTGCACCGGTCGCAGATTCACGATCACTTCTGGGTTAAGGGTGTGGTCGCCCGCTTCCAGCCCGGAAAGATTGATATTAGCGCTGATCAAGCTTGGATCGTTTGCCAGCTTAGCGTGAACTGACCGCGGCGCCTTTAACGTGACCGTGACGCCTTGCACCTCTTGGTGGGTAATCACCAGATCCGGGTTTAGCCCTAATATTTCAAGTTTGATCGGCGTTTCGTAGGTGATGATTTGATTGGGATCACTGGCGGTAACAGATGAAACCCAAACAATGATTGCCAATACCAAGGCAGTCAACAAAGTAGGGAGGAAGGAGACAAATTTACGTATTAGTTTCATCAGTTTCCTCCTCTTGCGCTGGTTTGTGAAGCTTGAAGTAAGACAGCCACGATTTTTGGGGTTTACTAACTTCATTGGAGATCATGAAGGCGCGCATATTGTTCAACAGGCGTTCGCTGTCCAGGCGGCGGATCAGGCGTCCGCGATGGGCAATTGAGATTGTGCCAGTTTCTTCTGATACAACCACTGCGATAGCATCGCTGACTTCGCTAATGCCAAGCGCGGCACGGTGGCGCAAACCCATCGAACGTTCGACCGTGGCATTAAGCACGCCACTACTGGAAAGCGGCATCACACAGCCAGCTGCCATGATGCGATTTCTGTCAATAATAACTGCGCCGTCGTGCAGTGGAGTGTTGGGATAAAAGATTTGCATTAGAAGTTGAGGCGTGACCACGGCGTCCAGAAGCACACCGTTCTTGTAGTAACTATCCAGTAACTGTTGGCGCCGGAGGACGATCAGAGCGCCGTGCCGGCGTTGGGCAAGCTGCAAAACTGCGCTGTTGATGGCTTGAAGAGTCTGCTCGATGCGTTCACTGTCTTTTGCACTTCGATGCTTGAATAGCCCCAGATCGCTGACGTTACCCATGAGTTCCAGTCCGTGCCGAATCTCTGGAGCGAGAACAACAGGAATCGCGAAGATCAGCGCGGGAGAGATCGTGTCGACCAACCAGGAAAAACCAGGCAGATCAAGCAGCGAGATCAGTAATGTTACCAGAATAATGATCAGGAAGATTCCGCGGAGCAGGGTTTGGGCTCCAGTGTCGCGTAAAAGATAGAGAATGGATGCAAAAAAGATCGTGACAAGCACGATATCCAACAGACTGGACCATGTAAAACGTTCCAGTACAAATAGAAAATTACTCCATAGTTCCTGCATACTTGCGATGCCTTCCCTGCATTAAAGTATACCCCCTAAAACTATTTTTAACCCTTTTATCTTTGAATTTATTTTTGAATTTTTGATACTGCAGACTGCCATGCCCTTGCAAAACTGCAGATTAGATGCCTTGCTAAAACCGGGGCTCGCTAGTGACAGATTTTTCTATCATCGCGAGCCTCTTTTGCGCCTGTGCCCACGAAGCGGGGTATGGCGATCTGCTTTTTAATCCATCAACTGGAGACCTTCGGTCGGTGCACGTGCGCGGTCTGCCCACACGCGCTTTCAGCGCTGGGCGCTTCGCAAGAGAGGGGCACGATCAAGGAGAAAAAACCGACTGCCACGCCCCTTCCGTACCGATAGGTCAGCACCTTTACCAGAATCGGGGCCTGCAATGAACCCGGCATTAGCAAACAAGGTTCCTTAGGTTAACGTCGCTTAAAATGATTATGGATTGAGACCGTCGGGAGGTTGGCTGCCGTACTGGGTAAAAAGCTCCTCCCAGCGGGCAATCTCTTCGGGGGTTAATTGCGGCTCAATCGCTGTTTGGTTGGGTTGTGTCTCAGCCTGTGACTGGATCTTTTGGGCAAACTCCGCGCTGGTCAGGATGGTCATATGGCGCGACCGTCCGGCTGCCTGCACACGGCGGTCAGAACTGACCAGGGTTTGGTTGCGCGCAGAAGCTCCAAGCTTGTGGATGTGGTTTTCGATCGCGCCATCAGCGCTTTGAGACGCAGGCACGAAAACCGCCTGAACCAAGCCGAAGTTGCGCTTGCCTTCATGCCCCGGCGCAGCCCTGTCAAAAAATATGATCGCGCGGGATGAGGTGGCGCGCAGAAAGGAGGTAAGCACCTCGATCAAGGCTTGTTCATCATCGAGATCTTGCAGGCTGAGCCCACGCACATGAGGGATGAGATTGTGTCCATCGATGATGTATTGCATGCCACAATTGTAAACCCAGCAGCCGGTCAACAGTGAAAGAACTTCAGAAAGAACTTCTGAGCAGGGTTCCTGCCTCAGTCTGCTCTCAGGAATGAGCTTCCAGCATAAACAGTCTTTCTCACGGAATTTTCACATCACGGAATTTTCAACGGAATTTTCAACCGTCTTTTGCACCTTTGCTCGAGTACAATTGTTTCAGCTTCTGAACATTCCCGCAAAAGCTTTATGAGCGATTTTGCTGCTCAGGGCAAATTTGATTTGGAGAACGCCACATGGATAATGTC
Organism: Anaerolineaceae bacterium; assembly: GCA_040767065.1. GTDB lineage: Bacteria > Chloroflexota > Anaerolineae > Anaerolineales > Anaerolineaceae > Mesolinea. Next base: position 41,434 of record JAXGPH010000008.1, read on the forward strand.
TTTGCCTCTACTCATCCATTGATTGCCGCAAAACTGACCCTCCTGAGGGATGTCAGTACTGAGCCGAAGAAATTCCGAGAATTGGTGCGCGAGATTTCAGCGATGCTGACATATGAAGCTACTGCCGATCTTGCTGTGAGGTCAGTGACCGTGCAGACGCCGATGATGGAGACTATTGGCTTGAAATTGATGGAGCGGATTGGATTGGTGCCAATTTTGCGGTCAGGGCTTGGAATGGTGGAGGGGGTCTGGGGTTTGATGCCTGGGGCGGAGGTGTGGCATATTGGTTTATACCGCGATGAGAAGACGCTCAAACCGGTAGCGTATTACAACCGCCTGCCGGTGCAACCGACTGTGGGCGTCTGCCTGGTGTTGGATCCAATGCTGGCAACAGGCGGCTCGGCAGTGGCGGCAGTGGACATCCTTAAACAATGGGGTGTTTCCAAGATCAAGTTCGTTGGCATAATTGGAGCGCCAGAGGGAATCGCGCGGCTGCATGCAGCCCATCCGGATATTCCAATCCACCTGGCAGCGATCGATGAGCGTCTGAATGAGCAGGGCTATATCCTGCCTGGTCTTGGCGATGCTGGTGACAGGCAATTTGGCACATAAAATCAAGCATATCAGAAATATCCTGGCACCAGGATGTGGAGGGTGTTTGTTTGTAAATTATTTGGAAAAGGAGAAGGTTATATGATCGGAGTAATTCTTTGTTCTCATGCAAGTTTTGCGCAGGGTCTGTATGATGCAGCAGAAATGATCACTGGTGAGATCGAAAACATCACCGTGCTGCCTTTTGTGGACGGCGACAATGTGGATGATCTGGTGGAGAAGATGCGCACAGCGGCAGCAGGCTACCGCGAGAAAGGTCTGCCTTACGTGTACATGGTGGATCTCTGGGGCGCATCTCCATTCAATGCTTCGTTGAAGGCAGAAGGAGATAACGGCGCGGATGTTGTTGCGGGGGTGAACCTCCCCTTCTTCCTGGAGTTTCTAACCAGCCGGGATGAGTTTTCCGGCGGCCCAACCGCTGAATTCCTGGATGGAATTATCGAAGAAACCGGTTTGGTCAAGCGCATTAATTTAAAAGAGCTAAGCGGGTAACAGTTTTGTCTTGATCCTTCGGGCGAGATTAAGGATGAAATCGAGGATATTTAAAAACACGTTTGACAGTCCTCAACCCGCCGTACGCAATTAGAGAGAGTTTTGTATATTGCAGATTGGAAGCACGGACAGGTCACATTCGATTAATGTTTCTGGTGCTCCCAATCTCGCCCGGTTGATCAGGAAGGAGCTTGTCGAAAAGAACACGAGTCTTGCCTCAAGAAGCCAGCTCCTGCGAGATCAAACGAGCCACTTTCCCCATGGGGAAGGTGGAAAGCTCAGCTATTTCTATCCAGGCAAAATCAGGCGGCAATACCAGATGAGCGGGAGCCGGGAACTTGCAGATAAAGGCATGCAGGCTGATCCTGAAATGAGAGTAAGCGTGTCTGAACACGCCCAACTGTGAATCCACCTCAACAAAAAGTCCAAAGCGTGAATTAAGCAGCTCCCGCAGGGCATCGGGGAGATCGGAGGTGCATTCCGAGACCGACCCACCGGGATATTCCCAAAGATTGCCCAGCATGCCATCAGCCGGTCGGCGGGCAAGCACAACTTCACTCCCGCGCCTGATTACCGCTGCAACGACCAGCTTGTGGGGCAGCTTTACTTTCAGCTTGCGCACGGGAAGCTCAGATTGGGTGCCGCGTTGGAATGCCAGGCAGTCAGATTTCAGAGGGCACTGTTGGCAACGTGGGTTGACAGGTGTGCAGATAGTGCTGCCGAGATCCATCAGTGCCTGGTTATAGTCGCCAACGTGAGAAGCCGGCAGGATCTGGCGGGCAAACTCCCACAGCTTGGCATCCATTTTGCTGTCAGGCGGCTCGTGGAGGTCGAGGAGACGGATGGTTACGCGCCGGCTGTTTGCGTCCAGCGCTGGCTCAGGAGCGCCAAAGGCGATCGAGGCGATCGCGCCGGCGGTGTATGCGCCGATTCCAGGCAGGCTCTTCAGTGCAGCGACATCTGCTGGAATCTGACCGGCATAATCAGTGACAATCATCCTCGCAGCTTTATGAAGGTTGCGGGCGCGGCTGTAGTAGCCAAGCCCTTCCCATACCTGCAGGACTTCGTTTTCTTCGGCTTTTTCCAGGCTGCCCAGGTCGGGAAACCGGTCCATGAAACGCTTGAAATACGGAATGACCGTTTCCACTTGCGTTTGTTGAAGCATGATCTCAGAAACCCAGATCTTATAGGGTGTGGGATCAGAACGCCAGGGCAAGGACCTGGCGTTTTCATCGTACCAACGTAATAATTTATCGGAGATCGGGTGCATCAAAACTGAAAAGCGCCGCGCTGGGTAACGAGTTTGAGTTTGAAGTCCCGCACGAATTCCTGCAAACGATCGGAAAGGTCAAGCCAATCCTGAGAGTGGATCAACCGCTGGGCGCTCGGCAAGTCGGGCATGATAGCGCCAATGAGCACCTGGGGATGATTGCCATATACGGTTATCCAGGCATCAGTAACATTCAAACCCAGCCGGTTGACCTCCGGGAGATACTCCCCAACGACATAGCCAAAGTATTCCTGTTCGCGACCAGGCCGTACATTCCAGGTGATCAGGACTTTGACAGGCATATCAGAGCGATGCTAACTTGGGATCGAGCGCGATGACGTGGGTCTCTTCTTCGGGGAAGGCGACATTACTGGCTACTTTGTAGGATTCCATCGTCTCCAGGGATGTGATGCCCATTTCCTTGAGAAATTTGCTCAGCGGCTCGAGTTCGAGTTTGGAGTAAGGGGTTTCATAGTGCATCGGAATCACAATATTCGGCTCGAGCATGCTGATAACCTCAGCGGCTTTGGAGGCGTTGAGCGCGCCGCCATCCCCAACCGGCACCAGGGCAATGTTGATACTACCGAGCTCCTCGATCAGGCTTTGCGGGGGCACATAATTGACCTTGCCGAGGTGAAGGATGGTCAGTTTGCCATAATCGAGCACGTAGAGCGTGTTGCGCACGGTTTTTCCATCCGGGTTTTGGGGCGTGGTTTGGATGCCTGTGATAAAGACACCTCCTCGCTCGTATTCACCGGGTCCGGTGATTTCGAAAGCATCCCCTTTGACAGCACTCAGGTTGTTGTGCCCGGGATCATTACAACTGACGGTCACGATATCAGCTTTCAATTTGAGTGGATTGTACCCCACCACAGCTGAATCGTACGGATCGGTAACGACAGTGGCGAAACCTCGCTCTGTGATGCGAAAACAAGAATGACCATACCAGGTTATTTCCATAAAAGTCCTCCGACAAACAACCCTTTCGTTAGGGTCTGTTTCCAACGGATATTATATCAGGTCGGATGCTCGCGGTCAGGAATCCGGCAAAGGAATCCGGCGGGGAGAAATTTGCAAGCATCTATCATAAAATATCGGCTACAAAGTTAAAAATGGTTTTATCAGGGAATGGGTTCAAAATTGGTTTCATGCAGTATAGTTTTTTCCTCTATAAACGAGTGTGTACGCGCTGAGGAGAGCAAACCGCAGCACTATGATCACCAAGGTGGAGCCGTGGTCCCGATTACATCACTGGAATTTCAGCGAAATTCCTGGACATGATATTAAGAAGTCCAATGATCACGGATTTTGTGTTTATGCATATTCGTGAATACCTCATCGAAATTAGTTCTTCGAGATCGTAGAATCGCCAAAGCCTTTACAACAGCTATAATTGAAGCTATGAACCGGGAAAACCGATTTTTGCTGATAGTGCTTTTTGTCCTATTCATTATATCGGCTTGTTCTGCGCAAGATGTTAATGTGCCAACTGCGCAAAGTCAGCTAAGCCCGACCGCTTCACCAACTTTTTTATTGACTGAAACAGAAGCCAACCCTGTTCCTTTAGAAACTCCTGAACCTGCTTCAACACAAAACCTGACGGTAAGCTCTGAAACGAGCACGATCCCTGTGCGGGAAATTGACGGCATGCCCATGATCGAAATTCCAGCGGGACAAGTTTGGATTGGCTGTGACGAAACAAACAACGCTAATTTTTCTTGTTTGGGGGATGAACTACCTCTGCATCAGGTGTATCTTGATTCTTTTTTTATGGACAAATTTGAAGTGACAAACGCTCAATTCGTGTTGTGTGTGACAGATGGAGCTTGCGCTGAGCCGTACTACCAGCATTCCGCAACCCGCCAGAATTATTACTCTGATCCTGGCTATGCTGACTTCCCGAGAGTAGCGGTATCATGGTTTGAAGCCAGAGATTACTGCCAATGGGCAGGGGGAAGACTGCCAACAGAAGCAGAATGGGTGCGGGCGGCACGCGGTGATGACAATCGGGTATATCCCTGGGGAAACGAAGATCCTGACTGCAGCAAAGCCAACCTGCTGGATGAAAGCACGGGTAAGTTGTGTGTGGGTGATACATCTCCCGTTGGCTCTTACCCCGAGGGTGCCTCACCTTTTGGCGTGGTGGACCTGGCTGGGAATGTTTGGGAATGGACCGCTGATTGGTATCTCCAGAACTATTATGCTATTAGTCCTGCAATCAACCCACAGGGTCCGGAGCAGGGAAGCGCGAAGGTTGTGCATGGTGGTGGATTTGATTATGGTTGGAAAGTTTCCCGAATAGCCTACACAACTGATCATGATCCAAGGGAACACAAAATTGGCTTCGGGTTCCGTTGCGTCATGGATGGCAACGGGGATTGAAATATTTGATCTCACGTTTTATGTTTGGGAAAATCATGATAAAGAAGGAAAAATATTAACCTTCTCCTTCTTTTAAATTAATTTGTAAGCAGGCAGATCGTAGCAGTTCCCTTTTAAAGTGAATTCTTAGGTCAGAATGAGAGCGCCATAAGGCGTTTTCCCACACAAGCCTTCCGCGGGCTCACTCCGACGTCTACATAATTGGCGGAGTGCGCAAACCCTTGCAGCTGCGCTGCGAGGGCAGTGAGGCGTATTCCGCTCTTCCTATCTTAACTGCAGATTTCCGCATCTTTTTGCTCCTCCAATGATGACAAGAGACCCTCATCCACCGAAAGTGGTCCCCACTTGCCCTGGCTTGCCACGGGTTCCCCCAAGGGGAAGGCTTTTCTTTTCGTAGGCCGGATTGAACATCGCAATCCTTCGTACGGAGGGGGTCACTCCCTCCGCAATCATTTGGATGTGCGAGTGAAATCGTCATCGCAAGCCTCTTTTGCGCCTGTGCCCGCGAAGCAGGGTATGGCGATCTGCTTTTTTTCGACACGGAAAATGTTTATTTTGAGGACTATGCCGGGGTGAGCCCGCAATGGTTGGCTGTGAGAGTAAGGGCGCGGGGCGGTCTCATACCAGCCTTCGGGGATTCTTTCTTTTGTAGCTGGTAGGGCGGGATTGGAAGCACTGCAAACGTCATCATGCAAGTATATTGCAGTGCTTCCAATCTGTCATCGAGCCATCATTCGTTTGCAATAAATGAGCCTTGTCACCTAAATAACCGTTGTCGGCGGATTGAGGGCACAATACGTTTGCCCATCACATCGTTCACGGTGCCCTCAATCCCGCCCTACAAAGAAAAGCAGATCTACGTAGTGTGGCGATCTGCATTGAATCCGTCATCGCGAGCTTCTGTTGCGTGGCGATCCGCCTTTTATCGGATTACGTGGAGACCACAGGTCAGATCTCGTGCGCGGTCTGCCCACACGCGCTTTCAGCGCTGGGGTGCTTCGCAAGAGACCGGCACGAACTAGTTTGTCATCGCGAGCATCTTTAGCGCCTGTGCCCGCGAAGCAGGGTATGGCGATCTGCCTGTTATCTCGTCATCGCGAGCCTCTTTTGCGCGGCGATCTGCCTGTTTATCACAACATCGCGAGCGGAGCGTGGCGATCTGCCTTCCATTCGGTTCATTAGAGACCTGACAGTCATGCATCTTTCATGGTCATAAAACCATAAAAGATCAGTCAGCCTCTTTCCGCTCTGGAATCTACATAAAATCCATATCAAAACACACACCATCAAACCCATGTGTGCATTTCTCTTTTGCTTTATAATATGTGTCAATCACCCATTAACCTATCTCTTTCATGGAGGAAAAATGAAAAAGTATTTGCTGTTAGCAGTAACCTTGATTTTAGTCGCAGCCATGTCGGTTGGTTGCGCGTCTGAATCCACTTCAGTCCTCGATAAGATCCAGGAAGCGAAAAAAGTAACCGTCGGAACGTCTGCCGATTACCCCCCCTACGAGTACATCGATGAAGCCGGCAACAAAGCCGGGTTTGACATCGAACTGATGACTGAGATCGCCAAACGCATGGGTGTCGAACTTGAGTGGGTGGACATGCCTTTCGACAGCCTCGTGGCTGCAGTCGCCAGCGGTAAGCTGGATATGTCCATCTCCTGCTTCAACTATGACGAGGAGCGGGACAAAATCGTCGACTTCTCCGAAGCCTACTACACTACCGAAGACGCTTTCGTGGTCACCAGCGCTTTCACCGGAACGATCACCGTCCCAGAAGATGTCGCCAACTACAAAGTCGGCGTCCAGTCCGGCACCGTGCAGGATAGCTGGCTGACGGACAACCTGGTCACCCCCGGTCTGCTGCCCGAAGCCAATCTCTCGCGCTACGAACGCGTGGACCAGGCAGCCCTGGACCTTGCGAACGGACGCATCGAAGTGCTGATGGGCGATTATGTACCGGTGCAGGCATTGGTTGCCCAGAATCCCGATCTGCAAATTGTCTATCGCGGTGTGCTCTCCACTGGTCCGATCAACATCGTTTTGCCGGATGGCGACACGGCGCTAAAAGCTGAGGTCGATCGCATCATCAAGGAATTACAAGCTGAGGGTTTCATCGATCAGCTGGCAGTCAAGTACTTCAGCGAGTAAGCACTCTCGCTCGCGCAATTTTTTACTGATCACCACCACAGGGGCTGCCAATTGAGCAGCCCCTGGATCAAAGGGAGCAGCCTTTGGATTTCGGTCAGTTCCTTTCTTACATTGGCTCCGGGACGGTACTTACCGTTGGTGTGACCCTGATCGCACTGCCCTCGGGGCTCCTGATCGGCACGCTGCTGGCACTGGTCTACGTCTACGGCGGCAAGGTCGCTGCCAGGGCGATGAATCTTTACAGCACTATCTTCCGCGGCATTCCGCCAATCGTTTTGCTATTTATCCTGTTTTTCGTGGTCACCAAGGGCGTCAACCTTTCAGCCTTCTGGGCGGGCTCGCTTTCCCTCGGAATGGTGAGCAGCGCCTACCAGATGGAGATCGTGCGCGGCGCGCTGCTCTCCGTCAGTGGAGACCAGCTAATGGCTGCCCGTGCGGTTGGCCTAAGCCGGCTTCAGGCTATCCGCTACGTAGTCCTGCCCCAGGCGGTCAGGCTGGCAATCCCGCCCTGGTCCAATGAAGCCGCCATCGTCATCAAAGACTCTTCTCTAGTCTACGCCTTGGGCGTGCCTGAGATCCTGCGGCGCGCGCAGTTGATCGGCGCCAGCTCCCAAAAATACCTGCTGGCTTATCTCAGCGCCGCCGTCATCTACTTTTTGCTGGTATCCCTGACCACCCACTTGTTGAATAACCTCGAACAAAAACTCAGCATTCCTTCCAACCCTTAGCCCGCGGAGTATGCGCCATGCCAAAACCCATCCTGACCATCAAAAACCTGACCAAAATCTATGGCCAGAATGTCATCTTCCAGCATCTTGACCTGACTGTGAACGAAGGTGACACTGTCGTGATCATCGGTCCGAGCGGCACCGGCAAGAGCACCCTCCTGCGCTGCATCAACCTGCTCACCCGCCCCAATGAAGGCCAGATCTGGCTGGATGATCTTGAAATCACCGCCAAAGGCATAGATGAAGACCAGGTACGCCAGCATATTGGCATGGTATTCCAAAACTTTTTGCTCTTCAATCACCTGACTGCTCTTGGCAACGTCAAGCTGGGGCTGACAAAGGTAAAACACATGTCCGACGAAGCTGCCACTGAAAAAGCCATGCGCGAGCTGAGCCGGGTAGGCCTGGCAGACCGCGCCGACCATTACCCCGGGCAGCTTTCCGGTGGGCAGCAACAGCGCGTGGGGATCGCCCGGGCGCTGGCGATGGACCCCCGCGTGATGTTGTTCGACGAGCCCACCTCAGCCCTCGACCCTGAGCTGATCGGAGAAGTGCTGGAGGTGATGCGAAAACTCGCTCTGGATGGGATGACCATGGTAGTAGTCACGCATGAGATGGGTTTCGCCCGCGAGGTCGCCGACCGAATCGTCTTCATGGAAAAAGGCTACATCGTGGAAGAAGGCTCGCCGGACGAAATGTTTAACCATCCCAGGTTTGACCGCACGCGCGAATTCCTCTGGAAAATCACCGAACTCTACGGAAAGAAAGAAAAGGAAGCCGACTGATGCTCACCTGGCTGGGCTACTTCGAACGCTTTGGTCAAAACTTCCTGCGCGGCGCGGGGGTCACGCTGGAGCTGACGGCGGTCGGGCTGGTAATCGGTTTCGTGTTGGGGCTGCTGCTGGCATTGGCGCGCAGCTACGGACCCAAATGGCTGCAGCAAGCTGCCGGGGCATACATCGCGGTCTTCCGCGGCACCCCGCTTTTGGTGCAGCTCTTCATCATCTATTACGGCTTGCCCGAGCTTGGCATCGCTTTTTCGCAGAATATGGCCGCCTACCTGGCTTTGGGGCTCAACAGCGCCGCCTACCAGGCGGAATACCTGCGCGGCTCGATCAATGCCATCGGAGCGGCGCAAATGGAAGCCGGGCGGTCGATCGGGCTTTCCAAATGGCAGACCATCGGCTACGTGATCCTGCCCCAGGCGCTGCGGCTGGCGCTGCCGAGCTGGTCCAACGAGCCGATTTCGCTGCTGAAGACCACCGCCATCGTCTTCCTGATCGCCGTGCAGGACCTGATGGCAGAGGGTAAGCGCGCCGCCACCGCTACCTTCGATTTTGTGGGCATCTACCTGGCCGTCGCGGTGGTCTATTTGGTGATGGTCTTCGCGCTGGACGCCCTGCTCAAATTCCTCGAACGCAAAACCGCCATCCCCGGCATGGACATCGAAACGCGGCGATAAGATTCACAAGGCAATCCAGACAGGGAAAGAAGCGGGGATCCACCCCCCCGTTCGCTGCGCTCTCGGTCCCCCTCTAAAGAGGGGGTTTTGTCGTTTACCCCCTTTTTAGAGGGGGAATTAAAGGGGGTGGAAATCCTTAGCCCTCTCCTGGTCGAAGATCCGTGACCTGTGCGCGCAGTGAAACGGAGGGTAAGCGTAGCGAAAGGGAAGTGGGGAATTCCTTTGCCTTATCACCCCCTCTTAAGAGGGGGAATTAAAGGGGGTGGGTCCCTGCCCCATGCCCGCACTTGTAGGTTGGATTGCGGTGTTCAATCCGGCAAATAATGGCAAATCAAAAGGGGTGGTTGCTTTTTTGTCATCGCGAGCGAAGCAGCCTGTGCCCGCAAAGCAGGGTATGAGCGATCTAAACTGTTTGCCATCAAGGGACATGTGCGGTCCAAAGACTCTCCGTAAATTTTGACTGTGATCCTGCTACCTCAAACGCATTGGTCTGCCAGGAGCTTCGATTGCTTCACAAAAGAGGTTCGCAATGACAACCGCGTAAGCCATCGTGCCCTTCTGTCATTGCGAGCGCCGTCAGGCGCGCCTGTGCCCGCAATCTGTGCGCGCAGTGAAACGGAGGGTAAGCCTAACGGAAGGGAAGCGCAGAACATAAGGGGTCCAAGAAATCTGATCGCGCCGGTTTTCTGGATATGCCCGTCAACTGACATTTAAGTCAACTGTTATGCCCCGAGCAATTTACTCTTTTATATGTTCACCGACTTTTTTAGCCGTTGACATTAGTTTTACCAAGGATGTTACAAAAGGCTTTGTTGATGCTCTTCCCACAGGAAATTCATCTAGTTTACCTAAGTCCCATAGTACATCCTGAAATGCGGAATGGTTATTTGGTTTAACAGAAAAGACTAAGTACTGATCATGTCTTGGGCTTGGATACCCTTTTTCAATCAACTCTTTTCTAGTCATTACGATAGGTTTAGGGTCAATAACATCAAATAACTTATTTGTTTTCAACC
>JAXGPH010000009.1:0-45762 GCA_040767065.1 Anaerolineaceae bacterium
TAGGACATTTCTATGTTGCCAACAGGAGGACATTGCTAAATTGCCTTGACAAATCCTCTAATCATCTATTCTGGTTAATTCCAGAATATTATGACCCTCGATCGGGTAAAAAGCCGTGTTTTCCGGATCACAGTATCATAAAGTGTTCACTTGGAGGTTTATTGTGCTTCTTTAGGAATTATATTGTCCGCATGTATTGGCTGGCGCCCGAACACCATACGCTCTGCCCTGGTTCGATGCGGTACCAACCATACTTTACCTCATAAACAGACACCACATCATCCTTGATCAGATTGCCGATGATCTTGTTGTTTTTACCAGGTCCTTCGCGTTTAAATAATGCTGAAACGATGCATTGGGCTTTAAACAGGACTTCTTCTGTTGGTGGGGTATCATTTAATCGCTGCATGTAGGTGCTCTTACCCGAACACCACAACTGCGCGGTTGGATCGATCCGATACCAGCCATTATTAACTTCATAAACCGACACCACATCTCCCAGGTGCAGGTTCCCTACTACCTGAAAAGCAGGTCCCGGACCGCTGCGCTTGTAAAGCGCACTCACAATGCACTTTGCGGTAAACAAAACCTTGTTTTCCGGTGGTAAAGTACCTCCGGTTGGGTTTCCGAAGTATCGCAAGACATCTGTTTTTTCACCGTTCCAGCGGTCATAATCCATATAATGGCTCACGCCACCGATCGATTTGCACCGATCACCTGTCTGATGGATCAGATAAGTACTTACACCTTTGGGCAAATAAGGCGGACCATCGTGCTCCTGGGTATAAAAAGGCGAAACCAGAGGTTTGCGATAGGTCGCCAGCCACCAATCCAGCGTTGGCAGATTATTTACAGATAGATAAGTATTTACCCACGACGCCCGCGAGTACACAATTGGAAAGTGCCCGGTCCTGGCTCGGCAAATATCCAGGCATTTTTGAGTCGTGGCAGTAATTCTGCTTCGCGTGTTGATACCCTCCACTTCCAGGTCGAGCGCGATGCGGTCGTGAGCAAAATTAGCTCTGCCATCCAGCAGTTTGAACAAGGAATCCATTTGTGCCAGCGCGCTCTCCCCAAAGTAAATCACGTGATAAGCTATGCGCATTACCTTGATCCGTGCCATCTCGTTCCAATAATGATGGAACATCGGATCGGTATATCCCCACGATATACCTGCCCTGGCTGCGATAAATGTCACTTCCTCCGCGTGATTTTGCACTGCAGTGAAGTCCATTTTTTTGCTGCCATCCTGACTGGACTGGTATTTGCTGATGTCGATTCCAAATGCTCTGCTCATACTGCCTCCTGCTTTAGGTAGACCTCCTCATTTTGTGAGAATAGTCAATTCATCCGTTGCAATATGAATGCCAGCTGGTATTAGGTAATAGGTGATAGCTGAAAGGTGATGGGGAGGGAGCTTGTCGCTGGTAGGTAAAAGAAAACGGAATCTGTGTCTCCCTTATTAGTGACCTGAAGAGTTGTCACCGTGAGTTTTTTGTCATTGCGAACCGCTTTTGTGAAGCAATCTAAACTCCTGGCAGATCAGGAATGTATTAGGTAACAGGATCATGTGTCTATAAACCTTTCACGCATTCGAGTGCAAACATTTTAGATCGCTTCGTTCCTGGCAATGTCAGACTCCAGGCTGATTGATAGTTGGAAGTGAGTGGCAGCTCATTGGTGGCTATTGTTCCTACTTACGTTCTTCCAGCCAGGCCTTGACCTTTGCTTTGCTGACAGGCAGGCTGTCCACTCGCAGACCAATCGCGTTATAGACAGCGTTTGCGATCGCCGGTGGGGTGGGCACAGAGACCAACTCTCCGATGCCCTTCGCTCCAAATGGCCCATCAGAAGTTGGATCTTCCACGATCAGCGATTCTACAAGTGGGCTGTCTTCCATGCGCGGAATTTCGTATCTTGCCATCCGATCGCTCAAAACAATGCCGTTTTCCACTCTAAACTCTTCCATTATTCCATGCCCTACCCCCATTACTACACCCCCCTCCACCTGGGACTGAAAACCAAGTGGATTGATCACCCTGCCGGCATCATTTGCTGCAATCACCCGCAGAACTTTCAAGTCTCCGTTTTCCAAATCAATACCCACCTTCAATGCTTGGGCGGCAAACCCATAGGCCACATGGATTTTTCCTCCATGTTCCAGGGAGTAGGTTTGAGGCGCGGTATAACGCACCTCCACTGAGGTTCCTTCGGGGCTATTTCCGAGCATGTCATAGACTTCCTGCCAGCCAATCTGTTTTTCGCCCACAGCAATTGCTTCAGCATTAAACACAAATTGGCAGGACTCACATTCGAACTTTGCCATCAGCATGGTTTCGATGCGTTCCTTCAATGCGAGCGCGGCTTTTTTCACTGCGTTGCCAGTCATGTAAGTCTGCCGGCTGGCTGTTGTTGGGCCTGCGTCTGGAGTAAGGTCTGTATCCATCAGGTAGACGTTGATATGTTCCGGCTCAATCCCCAGCACTTCCGCGGCGATGAGCTGCAGAGTAGTGTTCATTCCCTGCCCAATTTCCGATGCCGCTGTCAAGACCTGCAGTCTGCCCGCCGGCAGGAGACGCAGGATTGCGCCGCTGCTGTCATCCGTCCCGGTTCCCAGCCCGGTATTCTTGAAACCAGCTGCCATCCCCCAGCAGGTTATCATTCTGCGCCCATCAATCTCCTCTTCCCCCGGGGTCCAGGGGGAGGATATCCCGAGTTCTTGCAGACGATTACCAACAACTTCGAGACATTCAGGCAGCCCGACACTTTCTTCAAGGCAATGCCCGGTATTGGTGTCGCTTCCCTTGCGCAGTGCATTGATCTTCCGCAAGGTTAATGGATCTATTCCGAGTTTCTCAGCGAGCATATCCATTGCTGATTCAATCCCAAACATCGCCTGAAGTGCACCAAAACCCCTGAAAGCCCCTGCGGGTGGATTATTGGTATACATGGCATTACATTCCGAGAGTGTGTTGGGAATGACGTACGGACCGCACGAATGGGTTGTCGCCCTCGTCATTACTGCCACCCCCAGTGAGGCATAAGCGCCTGTATCACCGTAAATTTCAGTCTTTGCAGCCAGCAACTCCCCATTTTTCTTTGCACCCAGTTTAACCTTGATCCACGTTGCATGGCGTTTTGGGTGGACCATCAGGCTTTCCCGCCGGGTGAACAGCAGCTTGACCGGTTTGCTGGTTGCTTCTGCTAACAAAGCCGCATGGATCTGCCCGGCAATGTCTTCTTTGCCGCCAAAGCCACCGCCAACTTTCTGACCTCGGATGCGTACGCGCTCAGGTGCCAGGCCCAAGGCCTCGGCGACCTGCCGACGGTCTTCGTAAGGGATTTGAGAGCCCACATAAACGTCCATGCCCCCATCTTCCCTTGGCACCGCAATCGAACACTCCGGTTCCATGAAAAGATGATCCATGAAAGGCGTGTGGAAAGTGTGTTCAACAATCACGTCAGACTGGGCGAAACCTGCATCCAGATCGCCCTTGCCCACCTTGATTTTTTTGAGCAGATTCCCCTTCTCGTGCAGCTTTTCCGCATCCGGTTGAGCCGCCTGCATCGGGTTGCTTATAACCGGCCGGCGTTCAATGACCATCCGGATAAGGGCTATAGCCTCATCTGCGATTGCTTGCGTGTCTGCTGCCACGACCGCGATGGCATCCCCTATGTATCTCACCCGCTCACCAACACCCACCAGGATCGGCCAGTCTTTAGAATAAACCCCGTGCAGGCGTTCATGCTTCAGGTCAGCCGCAGTCAACACTGCCCTCACCCCTTCCAACTGGGCTGCTGCGCTTACATCCAGCTCTTTTAAGATCCCAGAGGGAATACCCGCCCTAAGTACTCGCGCAAATAGCATACCCTCAAACTGAAAATCGTCTGTATATTTGGCCCCGCCAATTGCCTTTGCTACCGCGTCGGGTCGGATGATTGCTTTGCCCACATAGGTCAGGTCTTGCTCGCCTAAAGGAATCGCCCTTGGCTCCACCGCTTTTCCTGTTCGCAAGGAACTTGCTGCTGCCAGTATCGCCGAAGTGATAGCCTCGTAACTGCCGCAACGGCAAACCACGTCGTTCATTGCCTCACGGATCTCACGCACAGTTGGATCAGGGTTTTCGAGCAGGAGCGCGTGGGCACGCATTAGCTGCCCTGGCGTGCAAAAGCCGCATTGGATCGCGCCGTGGGTGATAAAAGCTTCCTGAAGTGGGTGCAGGGCATGCAGGTCCTCTCGTTCATCCTGGCGCTCAACCGGTCTCAGTGCGCGTAAACCTTCAATGGTCAGGATCGACTTTCCATGGGCTTTACTGGCGCGGGTAACACACGATCGCACCGGTTTGCCATCCATCAGCACCGTGCAGACCCCGCAGCGTCCTTCACCGCAGCCAACCTTCGTCCCAGTCAACCCCAGTCGCAGTCGCAGCAGATCACTGAGTTTTTCGTCTGGCACTTCATCCAATGAATAGCTAACGCCGTTAACATTAATCTCGAGCATATGCCCTCTCAGATGAGTTTCAAAGTATTATAAAGGACTTGTTTAAAAGAATACCCAAACAGTGACACAAACAGTGTATTCATTAGGAGATCTACCAATTACCCATGCCATAATACCACCCATGAAAGGCAGAATCCCTCAGCAAAAGAAAAACAATCTCCTGCTCAGCTACCTTGCAGGAGCAATCGTTGTACTGGCGCTTGGTTTTATGATTTATCGTGGGTTTTGCAAGGAGACAGGCAACCCGATCATTATGTAAGCATCTAACATCCCGCGCAGCAACCCAGCTGACGCGATTGCAGCAGTTAATGCGAAGTAGGCAATCTTCGTAGATAACAGCATAGCTTCCCAGGATGAAGCCAGCCATGCCGCGGGAAGTATCTGCATGCCTCATGCAGACATAGAATCCTGGATTGATACGCTTGATAAAGACGCCTGTTACATCACCTATTGCACCTGACCAGCTAAAAACGCAAACGCTGGCGCAGGGTTCATCATGTTGAAAGACGGTTACCGCGAGGTCGAAGCTGTCCTTGGGGGCTACGAAGCGCTGAATGTACGGCTACCCTACCAAACCATAAACCAAAATTTTAGAAGTCCGCACATCGGGGACTTGCCATCTCCGCGGATAGCTACTTAGGCGAATTCTGCTGCTGGACCAAAGCACAGCCGTACGGAGGGGGCTTGCTCCCTCCAAAATAGTTCTAATAGGCGGATTCAGCGGCTGGACCAAGGCCCAGCCATACGGTTATTCCCACTTAAATAAAGGTATTCTGCGGATGGCTTGTTTCTTTACCGTACGGAGGGGGCTTGCTCCCTCCGCAAATGTTTTCTTAGGCAAACTCAGCGGCTGGACTAAAGCCCAGCCGTACGGAGGGGGCTTGCTCCCTCCGCGGATAGCTACTTAGGCGAATTCTGCTGCTGGACCAAAGCACAGCCGTACGGAGGGGGCTTGCTCCCTCCGCAGATATCTTCTTTTGCTTGAACTTGGCGGCTGGACTAAAGCCCAGCCGTACGGACAGGGCTTGCTCCTTCCGTGGATATCTGCTTAGGCGGATTCTGCGGATGGCCGGATCCTTTGCCGTTCGGAGCTGGCTTGCTCCCTCCGCAGATATCGTCTTAGGCCGACTAAGCGGCTGGACTAAAGCCCAGCCGTACGGAGGGGCTTGCTCACTGCTCCGCGGGCATCTGCTTAGGTGGGTTCTGCGGCTGGACTAAAGCTCAGCCATTCGGAAGGAGCTTGCTCCCTCCAAGTAAGCGGGTTCAATTTATGAATTCATTTCTTATCGAAGAATTCGTCCTTCTGCCAATTGTTTGCATTTTGCTCTATGTAAACCCAATGCTTTGCTAAATCCCTTTCGTTCCTTATTATGTGATCATGAAAAGATTCTTTCCAGATCCTTATCCCGGGATGGTTTAATCTGATCGCCTTGGTTGCCAAAGATTTGAGCGCACAGACAAAATCTGAGACAGTGTGACGTTTCTCTCCATCTGAATCGCCCTTCACAACAAGGATGTGAATGTGATTTGGCATTATCGAGTATTTGATGATCTCAAATTCAGGGAAACGCTCTGAAAGTCCTTCGATTGTTTGTTGGACGATCAGACCAATATCGGAAAGACTTATGGAATTCCCTTGTTTATCAAAATTGATCTTTCCAAGTAAATGTTGGTAGTGGTATGTGCAAATTGTTAAGGAATACGCACCACACAAGGAATAATCGTAGTCTTTTAACCTGGGAGATTTGCGAACAGGCCTTTCCATCGAAGCAATTTTACATTAACCTTGTGACCAATTCTGTAGATTCATCACAGGGAATGAATTTCTTTCAGCTGGACTAAAGCCCAGCCGTACGGAGGGGGCTTGCTCCCTCCGCAGATATCTTCTTAGGCCGACTAAGCGGCTGGACTAAAGCCCAGCCGTACGGAGGGGCTTGCTCCCTCCGCGGATATCTTCTTAGGCAAACTCAGCGGCTGGACTAAAGCCCAGCCGGATGTGGGGTTCGCTTACTCGCAGAAATCTTTTTAGGTGGGTTCTGCGGCTGGACTAAAGCCCAGCCGTACGGTTTTTTTCCTTAATAAAGTGATTCTGCGGATGGCAGGATCCTTTGCCGTACGGAGGGGGCTTGCTCCCTCCATGGATATCTATTCAGGCGGATTAAGCGGCTGGACTAAAGCCCAGCCGTATGGGCTTTAGTCTCTCAACAAAGGGATCCTGCAGATTGACGGATTCTTTATCATACAAAAAATGATTCATTATCTCCGCAAGCGAACTTTGCTTGCCAGGTATAGGTCAGAAATGAATCATCCTATATTAGGATGGTTGGTACTCACTTCCTCAATCCGCCATTATAATTTACCCATGAAAAGCAAAGATTTCTTTTCCCCATGATCAGATAAGACAGAGAATCTAAAATTTTGACACAAGTTGAATTGAAAGGGACTAATGGTTCTTTCAAAAATATCAAATTGGTATAGTTGACCGTTTTTCGTCTGGTCCAAATGGCAGGCACGGGGGCCTGCCACTACGCCGGCACGGGGCCTGCCGCTACGCCGGCACGGGGGCCTGCCGCTACGCCGGCACGGGGTTGCCACTACACCGGCACGGGAGCCTGGCACTACGCCGGCACGGGGCTTGCCACTACACCGGCACGGGGGCCTGCCACTACGCCGGCACGGGAGCCTGGCACTACGAAGAAACGGGGATCTGGCAAATACAACCGTTCTGTGAAGCAAAGATCCAAGCAAGCTGCGGTTGTCTCTTCCAAATCAGAGAATACAAAACCCTTGCCGCCTGCTTATGACCATCCTTGGAGGACCTATGGAAAAAAGATAAATGGCAAACCTGTACTGAACACTTTATCAACCGAATAGGACATTTCTAAGTTGCCTGCAATAGGACATTTCTAAATTGCCTTGACATTTTTTCCCCATGATCCGCTCAGAATTGACCCATCTGCTTGGCAACTACCTGCGGCTGCCTCAATTTGCCAATATGGAAAACTACATCGTCCCCACCAGTCTTGCGGGCATTGCCGGTCTCCATGGCTGCCTTGCGCTTGCCCACCAGGCACTACAAAACCAGAAATAATCTCATTTTCCCTTGACTGTCATCGTAAAAGACAGCAAAATAACCCTCATAAGAGGCCAGAACAAAAAAAATCATTATCCAATCATCGCGACCGGACCGTCATGGCAGACAAGCCAGCCCCCGGGCAGATCTAATCGTTGACAGAGTTCTTCAGGCAATTCACACGAGCCGCAGAGACCCACGCCGCAGCGCATCAACGCCTCAAACGAAAGCTGCGCTGGCAAACCTCTTCGCTGAGATAAATCCGCCAGCGCCAGGAGCATGCCGGTTGGTCCGCAGGCATACAGGCAATCGGGGTGAAACGTGTCAATCGCCTCCTCTGCCACTTCCGTCACCAATCCCTGGCTACCCTCTGAGCCGTCTTCAGTGGCTATGTGCAGCTCACACCCCAGGCTCGTCAACCGGTCGACCAGGATTAGCTCCGCCTTCGTCTTTGCTCCCAGGCACGCCACCACCTCTCCCCCATGCCGTAAAGCCTCCTGTGCTAAAAAAGAAAGCGGCGCTGCCCCATACCCTCCCCCAACAAGCAGATGTTTGGAACCCTTCAGTTCAAAACCATTTCCCAGGGGACCCCGAAGCCAGACCCGGTCGTGCGCCGGTAAATTCACCATTGCGTGACTGACCGGTCCCACCTCACAAATCGTCAATGCCAACGGGTTGTTCGTATGGATGCTGAAAGGTTTCTCCCCAATCTCAGGCAGCCATGCCATCACGAACTGCCCCGGTTGGGCTTCGGGGAGTTTGCCGTTAAGCAAGATCGTGTGGGTAGTCTCGTTTTCACGCAGGACGTTCACCACTCTATATGGGCGCAAGATCCCGCCCAGGGAACGATGGTTTACCGTCGTTTTCATTTTTGGGGTAGCGCCTTGCCGCGCATGCTTGCCAGATCAGGATAGCCTTCCTGGATCATGAAAGACTCAAGCTCACTCTTGATGCGGCTGAACACCGCCGGCCCCTCCAGCGCAACGGCTGACCCCACCCCCACCAAGGTCGCCCCAGCCATGATCATTTCCGCTGCATCCAGCCCGCTGCTGATGCCGCCTGTCCCAATAATTGGAATTCTGACCAGTTGCGCAATTTCCCAAACTGCTTTCAAAGCTACCGGCTTGATTGCCGCGCCGCTCAAGCCGCCGGTCGCATTTTTGAGCACTGGTTTTCCAGCATAGGCATCAATCAGCATCGCAGGCACGGTATTGATCGCCGTGAGCGCGTCCGCGCCTTCAGAGACCACTGCTTGAGCGATTCTGCCAATCTCCGGCACGTTTGGCGCAAGCTTGATGCTGATGGGCAGTTTGACCGCTTTACGCACCACCGCCATCACTTCAGCGGCGCTTTTTTCTGTTGCTGAAAACGGCGTGCCAAATTCGCTGCCAACATTCGGGCAGGAGATATTTACTTCGATGAGATCGGGTTCCGCCTCCGCAATGACCCGTGCCACCTCGCCAAAAGCTTCCACAGACGGTGCGAAGACTGAAGCAAAAAGCGGTACACCCAGGGCTCGCAACCGTCGTCGGGTTTCACGTAAGAGCGGTACTTCCTCCCGGCATCCTGGGTTGGTCAGACCAATGGCATTGATCACTCCCCCGTTCCAAGCCAGCGTCACCGGGTTGGCGTGCCCGGTTCGCGGCTCAGGTCCAGTGCTTTTGCTGGTTACTGCGCCAGCACCTTCGCGGGCGCAGCGTTCCATGACGCTGGCGGAGGTTCCAAGGATGCCGCTGGCAACTACCAGGGGGTTTTTCATCTGTATTCCCAGGAAATCAACTGCCAGCAAGGCTTCCATCCTATCCTTCCAACAGGTAAGTTTTGACCATGAGGTGGATCTCAGCGCTGATCTTGCCGCCCTGGTACAGCCGGTCAAGGATCTGGCTGAATGTCAGCGCTGGATGAACTGAAATTCCCTTATCAACAAGGTTGGCAACACCGCCCTGCTCCCGATCCACCAGCACCACTGCCTGATCTGCCACCAACCCCACCGCTGATAAAACATCGGCAGCTGTCAGCAAGCTTCCGCCGCTGGTGAGCACATCTTCCACCAGCACTGCCCTCTGGCCAGGTTCAAACACCCCTTCCACCTGCTGAGCTGTTCCATGGGTTTTTACCTCCTTGCGCGAGTAAACCATGGGCTGCTTTAGTTTCGAAGCTGCAATGGATGCAATCGGCAAGGCAGCATATGGCACGCCGGCAATGTAGTCGTACTGGAGCTTCAGCAACACATCCACGTAAGCTTCCACCGCCAAATCGAGCACCGAGGGGAATGAAACCAAGCGGCGCAAGTCGAGGTAAACAGGGCTTTGCTTGCCGCTAGCCAGGGTAAAATCGCCAAATTTCACACATCCGGTATCAAACAGCCCATCAATCAGTTCGCCATAGCCCATTTTTTCTAAGATCCCACTCCCAATTGCCACGGGAGCTGGCTCAGACCGGCCGGCTGCCACCTCGCTGCGGATCTGGTTGATCTCATCGCGAAGCGCGGCAGCTGCTGCCCTGGGGTCAGGCGCGTTCATGACCGAGCGGGAAACCGGCACAATCATCCCCAGTCCGTCCTTGCGCAAGCCTGCTTCCAGCGCCAGTCTCAGGTCCCCTCCCTGAATTCCCACCCCGGGTGCAAGGATCCACGCCTCAGGGCAAATCTCCCGGACTCTTTCCAGGGCTTCGGGCTTGGTTGCCCCCACCACCAACCCAATCTGCCCCGGATTGCCCCAGTTCTGAGAGATGCGCGCCACCAACTCAAACAGAGGTGGACTGCCATGCTGCTGCACCTCCGCCGCGCTGGGGTTCGAGGTCTGCACCAGCACGAAAACTGCTTTTTCAGGGTCTTCGACGAACGGTTGGATGGCATCCCGCCCAAGGTAAGGCGAGAGTGTAACCGCATCTGCCTTAAACCATCGGTAGCAGGCTTTGGCGTAGGCTTCTGCCGTCGAGCCAATGTCTCCCCGCTTGGCATCCAGCAACAGCGGGATATCCTTCGGGATCTCCCGGACAATTTCCTGGAAAGCCCGCAAGCCTTTAGGACCAAATTGCTCATAAAAAGCAATATTTGGCTTGTAACAGCAAACCAAATCTTTCGTCTGGTCAATCAAATCGCGCGCCCAGGTGAGCAGACGACTATAGAGATCCTCTCCCTTAGGCAGGACTGCCTCCGTTGGATCCATTCCCACACACAATAAACTGTTATTTCGTTCGATTGCCTGATTGAGTTTGGTGATAAAGTCCATCTCGCCTCCGGTTATCTTGCTTTCGTTAATTGTAAACGACGCTGTCAGAACAGGGTGCATCAGGCTTGCCCAAGGACGGCTGCCATCAGCGCCATGCGAATGTAGAGCCCATTTTGCACCTGGCGGAAGTACGCTGCTCGCGGATCTTTGTCGATCGCGTAGGCAATTTCTCCCACGCGGGGTAATGGGTGCATCACGATCATCTTTTCTTTTGCCTTCCGCATCAGCTCAGTGTCAATGTTGAAGTATCCCTTCACTTCGTCATACTGTGCCAGGTCGGTGAAGCGTTCTTTTTGGATGCGCGTCACATACAAAACGTCGGTGTTTTCAATGACCTCTTCCACGCGGCTGAATTCACGTACATCCATCTTTTTGTCGATCAGCGTGTTCATCAACTCCAAGGGAAGACGCAGTGTGTCGGGAGAGACATAACGCAGGGAGACATCATACTTTGTGAGCAACTTGGTCAGAGAATGCACGGTGCGCCCGTAGCGCAGATCGCCTACCATGGCAATGCGCAGCCCGTCGATGGTGCCCAGTTCACTCTTGATTGTGTACAGATCAAGCAGCGCCTGGGTGGGGTGCTCCCCTGCGCCATCGCCAGCATTGATGATAGGCACCTTTACATACTTGGCTGCCGTGGAACTTGAGCCAATTTCGGGATGGCGCAGCACGATCACGTCACAGTACTGCTCGAGGGTGATCATGCTGTCGATTAGACTTTCGCCTTTGGACACAGACGAATATTGAATGCCTTCTGTAATCGGGATCACCTTGCCCCCTAAGCGTTCCATGGCAGCTATGAAGGAGGAGCTGGTGCGTGTTGAGGGTTCATAGAAAACACAAGCCAGGGTGTAGCCTTTCAATAGGTCACAGGTACCCCACTTTCTGCTCATTGCTTGCATTTCATCCGCGCGGGTGAATATATAGTCAAGGTCTTCTTTGCTAAATTGATCCACCGAGAGAATATCCCGCTGGAAGAAACCGTTGATAAAGCGCGGTTTGCGATCGAAACTATCCAGATTGAAGAGAGGTGTGTAATTACCGTTTTCCATGTTTACTCCATGTCAATAATCTATGAATTCGGCGGGTCGATGACCTTACCGTTGGAAACAACTTCTTTACCGCGCAGAACGACCTGGCGGACGGCACCGGTCATGCGCATTCCCTCAAAAGGTGACCAGCCACATTTGGTATAAAGAGGATGATCGGGGAAAATGTAGCTCTGCGCTGGGTCCACCTCCACCCAGGTGTCAGGTTGGGCTGGCAGATGGAAAATACGCATGGGGTTCGTATGCAGCAGTTGGACCAGCCTTTCGAGACTTAACCGTTTTTGAGAAAGGGCTGTTAACATCAAAGGCAGTGTGGATTCAAGCCCAGGGATGCCTGGCGGGATTGGGTTTGGACCGATCCGCTCCGGATTCTGGCGCCATTCCGCTTCCGTTTTGTATCCTTTTTTCTCCCAGTGAGCATGCGGGGCATGATCGGAGGCGATACAGTCTATCGTGCTGCCCAAATGCTGCCAGAGGGCGTCTACGTCCATTTGGCTTGCCAACCGCGGGCGCACGTCGGCATAGGAGCCCAGTCTTGCGGCATCTGCCTCAGTCAAAAAAAGGTGATGCGGGGTCACTTCGCAGGTAACCGGCAGCCCCTCAGCTTTAGCTTTGGCGATCAGTTCGATTTCGTCCTTGCGTGAAACATGACAAAAATGGATTGGCTTGCGATACAGCGCTGCAAGTGCCACACCCACTGCAATCGATTCCTGCTCGGCGTGCAGGCAAATGGGCTTGCTCGCTGGCCAGACCTCCATGATTTTCTGGAGAGTTTCCAGCCCTTGAACACGCAAGGGACCATAAGTCTGATCGAGGTACAGCTTGAGGGCAATAGCTGAATGGAAGAGAGCAGGCAATTCAGCGATTTGTTCTGCCGATCCCCCCGCGTATAAAAAAACATCGCACAGGCTGTGGCTTTTTGCCAACTGCTGAGCGATGCTCCAGTTTTCCGCAGTGACCAGCGGTGGGTTTGTGTTGGGCATTGCGAGAAGAGTAGTAAAACCTCCTGCCAATGCCGCCATTGACCCCGTTCGAAAATCTTCCTTGTGCTCCCCTCCAGGCGTGCGGAGGTGGACGTGCGCGTCAACCAAACCCGGCAATCTCATTAGTGAGTCCTTTTGTGCTGGAATTTAAACTTATTTATTATATGTCCAGTTCTAAAAAACCGTCAAGGTTTTTTGTAAATTATTTGCAAATTATTTTCCAGACAGGCATGTGTGGAACTATGTTGTCTTCATTACAACCATTTGGAAGCTACTGGAGCACTTCATGTCAAATCCTGGCGTCCGATCATCTTTAGATGCTCAACGAAAGCTTTCACCTCATCCGCCTGAGCCATGTCGCACACCAGAAGGGCATCCGGGGTATCCACAATGATCATGTTTTCGAGACCAATCCCAGCTACCAGACGCTTGTCGCCAATGACCATTGAATTTTCTGAATTCCACAGAATTACGTCGCCGCTTTTACTGTTACCCTTGTCATCTGCTGCGAGGACTGTCTTGAGATTATTCCACGTGCCCACATCCAGCCAATCCATATCGGCAGGCAACACGATCACGCGTTTGGCGTTTTCCATGATGCCGTAGTCGATCGTCTGCTTGGGAATACCCGGCCATAATTCGCCTAAAACCGCGTCATATCGCTCAGTGCCAATTGTATCGGCTATGCGCATCAGGCATGCGTACAGATCCGGCATCTGCGACTTAAACTCCTCCATAATCCGATCGACTTTCCAGATGAACATCCCGCTGTTCCAAGAGTATTTCCCCATATTAAGCATCCGTTGCGCATTTTGGGCGTTCGGCTTTTCCACAAAGCGCTCCGCAGTGTAGGCCTTGAAGCCGAGTTTCTCACCCAAGAGCTCCGCCTGCTCGATGTAACCATATGAGGTGGACGGCCAAGTAGGTTTGATGCCGAGAGTGACGAGGTAGTCGTCTTTTGCAAATTCCAGCGCAGAGCGAATAACCGAGCGGAAGACCTCCGGCTTGCCGATAATATGGTCAGCCGTTAGCACAGCCATGATTGCTTCGGGATCGCGTGCTTCCAGGTGAATAGCTGCCAACCCGATCGCTGGCGCCGTGCCACGTCCTTCTGGCTCAACAATAAAATTCGCTTCAGGAATGGCAGGAACTTGCTCATGCAAGACCTGGTTGTGATCCGCGCTGGCTACTACCAGGATTTGTTCAGGCGAAAACAAAGGCAAAAGCCTCTCGACTGCAATCTCAAACATACTTTGATCGCCATAAAGACGAAGTGCAGGTTTGGGGAGATGTTCACGGCTCAGCGGCCACAAACGCGAACCAGCACCACCAGCCATGATCAAGGCATAATCCATTGAAAGCCTCCTGTGTTTTATGATGCTCTGATTATACCCTTGCCCACTGGGAAGCATGCCCTCATAAATTTCCCCTTATTGAGACTATGTCGGAGGAAGCAAACCGCCTCCGAATGGCAGAAAAAAAGCAGGTCATCTGCAGAAATCCATTCGTTGAAAAAATCGACCGGCTGGGCTTTAGTCTAACCGCTAGTTGGCAAAATTGTAGGGAACGCTCTTGTGCCGTTCCACATTTGGGCGTGTCGCGGAAGGGGTCAAGCCCCTTCCGTACGGCTGGGCTTCAGTCCAGCCGCCAGTTGGCAAAATTGAAGGGAACGGTCTGGTGCCGTTCTATTTGGGCACGTCGCGGAAGGGGTCAAGCCCCTTCCCTACGGCTGAGCCTTGGTCCATCCGCTAGTTGGCAAAGTTGTAGGGAACGGCCTTGTGCCGTTCCATTTGGGCGCGTTACGGAAGGGGTCAAGCCCCTTCCCTACGAACGATCATGGGAAGGCCATCGAACCTACGGAAATTTGTAGGGAACGGTCTGGTGCCGTTCTATTTGGGCGCGTGGCGGAAGGGGTCAAGCCCCTTCCGTACGGCTGGGCTTTAGTCCAGCAGCAGAATCCGCCTAAGAAGATATCCGCGGAGGGAGTGAACCCCCTCCGTACGGATAATCTTAGTCCAGCCGCCGATCTTGCCTACACAAGAAAAACGATAATCCAAACCCCTTAAAAAATTAATACGACGGGTTCGAATGCGAAATCTCGATCTCCTTGACACAAATAAAGCGCGGCACCTTCAACGCGTTAGGGTCGCGGCGCCCATAACTGCTGGAAACGTTGTAAACAACCTGTTCCTCGCTCAGCCACTGCAACCTTTCGCCAAAGAAATCGCTGAATTTCTGCGTCAGGCGCACATTGTAAGGCACCTGTACGCTGCCGTCCTTCTTCAGATACAGTGCTCCAAAGCGGCTGGAGCCGGTGATCATACCCTGGCTGGGGTTGACCACATTCATGTAATGGATATAGGGAATGTAAAGGATGTCCTCTTCGCGCTCCATATCAATTAACGCCGGTAAGGTCTTGATTTCGCTTGAACCCGCGTCCATCACCAGGTTGGCATGGCTGACATCATGCCCGGTTGGGGTTTTCCCAAATTCATCCGCTGAGTCCTGGTCCCACATAAAAGCCTGGAAGCGACCTTCCGAAATCAAGGGGAAAGGTTTTCGCTCCAAACCGAAACGGTCCGCAATTTGTGCAAAGATTTCGACCACATTTGGGTCATCCCGCAGGCTCACTTTTTCAGAAAAGAGCCGTTTTCCCTGGTCTTCTTCTTTTAAGAAAGAATAGCCCTGCATTAACGCGCCGCCAGTCATACCATAATAAGCCATGATGTTGACAATCTCAGCGGTAGCAGCCGGACCAAACACAACGGTGTACTTTCCCACTGGCAGCTGAACGCTCTGGTCTTCCTGGTAATGCTTCACCAGCAAGGCAAGGTCCGCATGCAAGCCTTTTGCGTCGAGGTCGCTCTTCTTTTGGGCGCTCTGCTCTGCGTTGACCTCCCATTTCAGACTTTCGGATGACAAAACCGCGGTAACTTGCGCGTCTGTGGAGCGGAAGTATTGGGTGTGTTCATTGGCTGTGCTGATTTGAGCAGTGGTCGTCGTACCATTGCTGAAAATACCGCCCAACTTGATGTCGTCGCTTTCCAATCCTTCTGCCAGTGCATTGAAGTAAGCCAGGCGTTCTTCGTTGGTCAAAGCAGCCAAAGCCGGGTCGAAGGGGCGTTCATCGACCACATCCTTCTCATAAACGGGGAAGGTGGGGTCATAGCTGAGCGCTTGGGCATGGGGCAGCATTTCTGCCAGGGTATCCAACCCTTGTTCCATGGTCTCAAAGTCAGTGGGGTCGGCAATCATGCTATAGCTGGCTCTTTTGCGCCCGTCGAAAGCGATGAAGTCCAGCGAGATCAGGTGTTCATTGGTGTTCAGTGAAATCGCGGAATTAGCGAAACGCATCAGGTAGCTGTCTTCTTCATGATAAGAGATCAAGGCTTGCAGTCCCCTTTTTATGGCGGACTGGCGCAGTTTTTGTAATAAATCAATGACCTGGTTGCTCATTTCACTCTCCTACCTGTACATTATCAAAGCGGCAGACAGGGACACCGTGCCCGAGCTGCATGATCTGATTGGGTGCGCCTTTACCGCAGTTATCAACATAATGAAGCTGCCAGGTGCTTTCATCACCCACGGCTGTGAGCGAATTGTAAAACGGCAAGGTTTCGCCGCGGTAAGTGGGGTTCTTGACCACCTGTTTCTTCTGCCCATCTTCCACCAGCCAGCCGATATCACAGGCAAAATGAAACTGTTCGCGATTGGAACCAATTGACCAGCTTTTGTCGCCATCGAGCACCAAACCATACTTGGTGTTGGCGATGATATCTTCCAGGCTTCCGTCTGTGCCAGGGTCTATGTTGATGTTAGTCATGCGTTCGATCGGCACACGGTAGAAGGATGAGGCGCGGTTTGCCCCGCTGGATCCGTTGAAGATTTGTTTTTTGGCTTTAGCGTTAGCTTCTTCCACCATCTGGCGTCCGGTAATCGCTCCGACGAGGATACCCTTATCGATCAGCAGGTTGTCTTGGGCAGGGACGCCATCGTCATCGAAGCCGAAACTGCCTGGGCTGTTGGGTTCCAGCGCGTTCGCGCGGGCTGTGAGCTTCTCAGAACCATAACGCAGTTTGCCAAAGTCTTCCAAACGTACAAACGAGCCGCCTGCGAAAGAAAGCTCATAACCGAGGATCCGATCCAGCTCCAGAGCATGCCCGATGGTCTCATGCGTCTGCAGGAACATGATCCCGTTGAGCAAGATGACCGACATCTTGCCATTTGGGGCGTCATCCGCAACCAACACCTGGTTTAGCTCGCTCACAATCCGCTCAGCATTGGCAAGGAAGTCGGCTTCATTGACACTCTCCCATCCGCGGGTCGGGCCTGTGCGTCCGGGCTCATATTTACGGCGCTGCATGCCGCCGTCCTTATCGATACCCATGGCATGGATCGAGGGGAAGACTTCGATGATGTTCTTCTCAATCTCCGAACCCTCAGAGTCCAGGAAAATGATCTGCTTGCGCACGAACTCGAGCATTCCGAAGCGTTGAACAACACCTGGCTGGTTGAGCGCGGCGTCCATTTTCTGCAGGAAGGCCACTTTTTCATCCAAACCGATGGTGAAGGGGTCAATTTGATTCGGGCTGGAAAAACTGTCAACAATAGCTTCTTTTTCCGCCAGGCGAATAGGGAATGTTACACGTTCGGAGGCAATGCGCGCGTTATCGAAGGCTTTCTCAAAAATTGCGTCCGGATTGGATAGGTCCGAAGAAGCCGAAAAACCCCAAGCCCCGTTATAGAGCACACGCACGCCCATGCCACTCTGGTTGGAAGCGTTATTTTCTTTAAGGTTGCCATTCCACATGAAGAGGAAGTTGCTGTCTTCCCGTGGGTACCATCGGGCGTCAACGTAGTGTGCGCCTTTGGCTTTCAACAAGTCTAATTGTTCTTTAATTTTCTCTCTCACACCAGTTCTCCTTTGTTTGAACTTTGAAGGTATTATAGTGTCTTACACTTGTTTGTGTTGATTCTCGCATCACGCCCGACCCGGCAGCAGTAATCTGGCGGTTTTGTTCATTCAGGATAAACTAATAAGAGTTTAGGCGCTGACGGAAAATCGGGAACTTTTTTGCTCCCGCATCGTCTACAGTAATGTCTGTCAATAACAGGCAAATTGAGGTCGCCAATGAAACAAAAGCTTAAAGCCGAAGAATCCTCGGGGAAATCAAAAAATAAAACTAAGAGACAGCGCGAAAAGCGCGATCAGCATTGGGGATGGGTTCCACGCATGTTTATTAAACCGCGCAGTACCCTTGCCCGGGTAAACGCACAGGAGACGTCCACATGGCTTGCTCCGATGGTTATCCTGGCTGTCATGGTTTTTGTGGCGGTAGTGGTTGCCGCTCCCATCAAACGCGTCAACATTCAAACCGGCGCAACGGTCCCGGAAGACTTTCAATGGTGGTCTCAGGAACGCCAGCAGCAATACCTGCAAGCGCAGCAGAATCTGACTTCTCCAACTTTTATGTACCTTTTTCCGCTATTAACAGGGTTGGCAGGTTATTTGCTATTCTGGATGATCTGCTCGAGTTTGCTCTATCTCTCACTGACCCTGGCTGGAAGCCGAACCACTAATCAGAAAGTAAGCAATCTTGTCGCCTGGGCGATGATCCCGTTCGCGCTGCGAGAGTTGGTGAAAGTGATCGTCATAATCAGTTCGAAAAGGCTGGTTGAAGACCCCGGGCTCAGTTATCTGATTGCCAGTGATGCCACAGGCATCATGGCGTGGCTGAGAGGGATCCTTGGGCAGGTGGATTTTTATGGCTTGCTCTTTGTCATTTTCCTCTTTCTGGGCGCGATTCCGCTTTCTAGTTTACGGACGAAGAAGGCCGTGCTCGCCACGACAGTTGCCCTGATCCTGATGCTGGCACTAGTGGGAATACCCTCCCTTATCTCAGCAGCCTTGAGCGGTATGGGGGGCTCGGGATATTACTTCTTCTAAGGTGTTTTATGAGCGATAGTTTCGTCAGCGTTCGTGACTTGTTTAAGACTTACAAAATGGGCAGCACAGAAGTCCACGCCCTGAATGGCGTCTCGCTCGAAATTGAAGCGGGCACTTTTACAGTGCTGATGGGTCCTTCTGGTTCTGGCAAAAGTACTTTACTGAACATGATTGGCGGTCTGGACTGGCCTACTTCAGGGTCCATCCTGGTTGGTGGAGAACAGATCGATCGGATGGACGAGAACCAACTGGCAAATTACCGCCGTAACAAGCTGGGTTTTATCTTTCAGACTTTCAACCTGATCGCGACCATGACTGCCGAAGCCAATATTGGCTTCCCTCTCCGGTTTTCCGGCATCAAAAAAGATCGGCGGCTGGAACGCGCCAAAGAATTGATGACGCAAGTGGGGCTGGAAGACCGCATCGGTCACAAACCGACCGAGCTTTCTGGTGGTCAGCAGCAGCGCGTGGCAGTAGCGCGCGCCTTGGTCAATAACCCACCTCTAATCCTTGCAGATGAGCCAACCGGCAACCTCGATACTCAAAGCGGCATCGCGATCATGCAGCTGCTCGAACAACTCTGCAAAGCTGGCAAAACGATCATTGTTGCCTCCCACGATCCGCGTATGCTCAACTATGCAACTCATCGCATGAATTTGCTCGACGGTCAGCTTGTGACCGATGCACAATATGAAGAATCTATTCAGCGTGTTGGCTGAGAAGGTGAGAAAATGAAAAAGAATTTCCAATTTGCATTCGTCGTTATAATCCTCATTGGGTTGGCAGCTCTGCCCGTCCTCAACCAAAAGGGTTATGCCATGACCCAGGGCTGGGTAGATCCGCCCACCGAAACCCCAGCGCCCACTCAGGTGCCGTGGAACTGGATGCCAGATAATGGCAATGTAGTTAATCCCCAGAATGTCCAGCCGCAGACCACCCCCGGAACTGAACCGCTGCGACCGCTGCTTTACATCGTGGATTACCACACCAGTCTCGGCGATAAAAGCGTCAACCCATATGGCACATTTGGTCTTACCTTCACTATTGGCAACAATGGACGAGGTGAGGCACATGCCCGCAACATCGTCATGACCTTCAGCAGCGCTGATTTTGATCCCCTGGACGGCAGTGTCATAACGTTTTACGAGGTCGATGCCGATAACAAGGGCAACGAAACCCACACGCACAATTTCAAGGTCAATGATATGTCCACCTGGAAGTATTCCGGTCAGATCCAGGCGGTGACCACCTACACCGATCCAAACGGCAACCCTTATTCCGACACCTTCATCTTCACCATTATGATCAATCAAACTGGTGGCACGGGTTCCACCGCCGCCACCGCCACTCCAGCGGCTGTTAAGCGACCTCAGATGGTGGTTGACAGTTACACGACCGATATCGATCCACTGCAGCCCGGTTCGCATTTTAAGCTGAGGCTGAAGGTCAGCAACGCTGGCACAGCCGACGCGCGTGCTGTGAGCTTGGTGTATGGCGGCGGCGCAACAGCCGGCACCACCGACCCTCTTGGTACGCCCCAGGTTGGTGGGGTGGGCGGCGCTGGCGGAGACATGAGCAACTTTGCGCCCGTAGGAAACAGTAATGTCATCCTGCTTGGGGACGTACCGATGGGCACCACTTTGAACCCCGAGCAGGAGTTCATTGTCAATGTAACCACGAACCCGGGTGCATACCCGCTCAAGCTTTCGTTTGTTTATACCGATACCAAAGGTAACCGGATGGTGGACGATCAGGTCATTACACTTTTGGTTTTTTCGCTTCCTCAATTGGAGTTCAGCTTTTACCAGCCTGTGGAAGGAATGATCACAGCCGGTCAGATGGGGAGTCTGCCAATTCAGATCACCAATCTTTCCAGAAAGAGTGTGGTGCTGGGGAATGTTGTCGCCACCAGCCCCGATGGCGAAATGAGCAACAACAGCATCCTGGTAGGCACGCTTGACCCCGGTGGCTACTATACCTTCGACCCGATGTTCATGCCGTTTAGCGAAGGCGAAGCGACAATCAACTTTGAGATCCGCTATACGGATGATTTCAACCAGTTGCGAACCTATAACTCCTCTCTGAATGTTACCGTGAACCCACCGATGGAGATGCCCACGCCTTACCCGCTATTGGACGAAAACGGCAACCCAGTGCTCGATGAGAACGGCAATCCTATCCTGGTGGATCCGATGAATCCTTTCCCTGATGGCACTCCCCAGGAACCTTCCTCCCAACCCGGCTTCTTCGCGCGCATCTGGAACGCGATAAAGAGCTTCTTTGGGTTTGGTGTTGACAACAGTAATGAGTTGCCAACTGAGCCGGGTATGGATGGCGGAATATATTACGAAGGCGGCGGTGGCGGCGGCAAGCTGCCATAACCCACTGAAATGGAGAAAGCATGCGCTTTACTGATTTTATCAGCCTGATCATTGATAACCTGAGCCGCCGCAAAGGCAGGGTGTTGCTCACCGCGATCGGGGTAGTAATTGGCACTGCAGCAGTTGTGACACTGATTTCCCTTGGCGTTGGCTTACAACAAAGCGCGACCAGCCAACTCTGGGGCATCAACGACCTGACCAGCATCGAGGTCTATCCAGGCTATCCAATGGAAGAAGAGGCAGGACCCAGGATGGCGCAAATGATTGCCGAAGATGACATCAAGAGATTGACCCCGGAAGCTGTTGAGAATTTCAAAGCCATCCCTGGTGTCACCCAGGTTGTGGTGAAACAATATGTGCAGGGAGGCATGGAGATCTCCCTCGACAAACTTTCAGCCTGGGGTAATGCGATCGGTGTCAACCTGACAGACTTAAAAGACATAGGTCTTGAAGCCAGCCAGGGAGTGACCACCATCAGTAAAGGCAAGGTGGTGGTGGGTTCTTCCTTCAAAAATAACTTTTATGATCCCAACTTCCGCCCAAATTCGGAACCCTTCACGCCGCCAGATCTGATGGGTCAAAAACTAAAAATAAAACTTACTCGTTGGAGTGAGGATGGCACTACCTCCACCAAGTCAACCATGCTTGAAGTTGTGGGGGTTTTGGCGGAAACCCACGGTGAGTCGGACTACAGCATGTATATGGTGCTGGATGAAGTTACCCAGTGGAATGAATGGTTTGCCGGCAAGCGCATCAACTACAAAAAAGACGGCTATAACCAGGTTACTGTTAAAGTGGAGAGTCCAAAAATTGTGGTGGATATTACGAACCAGATTACTGACATGGGTTACCAGGCGTACACGCCGCAATCCACGGTGGAAGGCATCAACAGCTACTTCTCAACCATGCAATTGGTCTTCGGCGGGATCGGCGCCATTGCTCTGCTGGTGGCTGCCATCGGTATTGCGAACACCATGACGATGGCAATCCTGGAGCGCACCCGTGAAATAGGGATTATGAAAGCGGTGGGCGCCACCAATAACAACATCCTGTTGATTTTCCTTGGGGAGGCTGCCGGTATTGGCTTTTTGGGCGGGATTGGTGGTGTGTTGGTCGGCTGGGCAATCTGCGCTGTGATCAACGCGTTGGGTGGCGCCATGCTGGCAAACGGCGGCGGGATGGGCACGCAACTGGCTGCTTCGATTCCGTTCTGGCTGCCGGTCTTCAGCATTGCCTTCGCCACCCTGATAGGTCTGATCTCAGGGCTCTACCCCGCGCTGAATGCTGCCACCCTCATCCCCGTTGACGCGCTGAAATACGAATAAGCAAACGCAGATTCTAAACCCCTGTTGATGGGCAACCGGCAGGGGTTTTTTGTTTCCCCGCTATCACCTTGGCATGTCAATAAACTGTTGACTGTTGATGTGACTGTTGATGGAAACAGACCAATCTCGAGAGTATAATGTTTTTAAAAATTATCAGGAGTTATTATGCTGTTTGTCGACAATGGACCCAACATAGACCCGCGGATAAACCTTGCCATAGAAGAATATCTAATCAAAAGTGTCGCCCCGAAGGAAGAGATATTATTTTTCTACATCAATAAACCTTCCATTATCGTCGGGCGGAACCAGAACACGATCCAGGAAATCAACGTGGATTACGTCCAGGCGCATGACATCATCGTCGTTCGACGGCTTTCAGGTGGTGGCGCGGTCTACCACGACTTAGGCAACCTCAATTTCTCCTTTATCGCCCCAAATACTCCCGGAAATTTTCACAATTTTCGCAAATTCACTCAACCTGTGATTAATGTCCTGCTGAAAATGGGCGTGCCGGCGGAGCTTTCTGGTCGAAATGACATCACTGTCCATGGAAAAAAGATCTCTGGAAATGCCCAATATGTTTCCGGTCTCCGCATGTTCAATCATGGCACGCTGCTTTGGAACACAGACCTTTCTGTGATAGGGGAAGCGCTGCGTGTGAAACAAGCCAAAATTGAATCCAAGGGCATCAAATCTGTACGCTCACGGGTGGCAAATATCACTGAATTTCTCCCTGAAAACCCTCCCGATATCAAGACCTTTCGCCAGATGATCATCGATAGTGTGCATGAGGAGAATCCGCTCGAGGAATACGTCCTCAGCGAAGCTGACTGGGAGAACATTCACCAGCTATCGCGAGAACGCTATCAAAACTGGGAATGGAATTTTGGTAAGTCACCCTCTTTCGGTATCCAGCGCGAGATCCGCTATGAAGGTGGTTCGATTGAAGCCTGGCTGGATATCAGCCGTGGCGGAGTCATCAACCAAGTCAAGTTCTATGGTGATTTTTTCGGTCAGCGGGATGTTTCCGAGCTGGAAGCAGCCCTGGCAGGCTCACGCTATGAACCCTCAGCAATTCTTGAGCGGCTCAGCCATCTGGATGTCAACGATTATTTCGTCAACCTGACAACCGCAGAGTTGCTGGATTTACTTTACTAACCAAGCCAAGTGCGAGATTGCTGCCTTTGCCATGATAGAGGTCCCGTTACAATTTGATGGACAACCAAAGGAGAAATGCAATAAATGATCAACTGAACGCCAATGGTTCCTCACAAACCGGAAATCAACCCATACAATTATCCCCTCCTGATGCCAGTCCCCGTAGGCCGGAATGAGACCGCCACGCACCCTTACTCTTACAGCCAACCATTGCGGGCTCACTCCGGCATTAATTAACTTGGCGAAAACATCAGTTTACTTGGCGGAGTGCGCAAACGAAGCGCATTCCGCCCTACCAAGACCGTCACTGGCGGATTGAGGGCACGATCCGCCCGAGCATCGCATTGATCACGGCACCCTCGATTTCTCCCTTGTAGGGTGGGTTGGCGCCGCAGTATCTTGCCCTGTCATAACATCTAAATAGCCAACCCACCAAAAACAGCAATCCTCCTCACGAACAAAATTGATAAATCAATTTGCTTGTGCTGCGGTGGGTAGGCTATAACCCGGTGAGCTCCTTCACATGCTTTGTGACGCCAACCCACTCTACCTGCTTAATTGAGATCACTATAAAGCTACAAGGCCGGAATGAGACCGCCTTGCAGCCTTACTCTCACAGCCAACCATTGCGGGCTCACTCCGGCATAGTCCTCAAAATAAACATTTTCCATGTCGAAAAAGGCAGATCGCCATGCCCTGATTCGCGGGCACAAGCACAACAGAAGCTCGCGATGACGACTTCACTCGCATATGCAGATAATTGCGGAGGAAGCAAACCCTCTCCGCACGTAACTTGTAGGCCGGATTGCGTTTTTCAATCCGGCAATATGGGAGCA
The DNA here is from genome assembly GCA_040767065.1 of Anaerolineaceae bacterium. GTDB lineage: Bacteria > Chloroflexota > Anaerolineae > Anaerolineales > Anaerolineaceae > Mesolinea. Next base: position 24,490 of record JAXGPH010000009.1, read on the forward strand.
ATAAACCCAAGCCGGATTCAACTAGGAATCCGGCCTACGAACTGAGCGGAGGTCTCCAATTATCACAATCCAAAGGCAGATCGCCGCGCAACAGAAGCTCGCGATGACGGATTCAAAGCAGATCGCCGCGCAACAGACACTCGCGATGACAGATTCAATGCAGATGACCCTGTTTCACTTGCAACAAAGGTGATTATGTCAATAAAGGCGATTAGAAATGGTTCTGCCTGTAATGGTAAAATCCTGCTCATGAAGCAATCGCGCTACTCTTCCCAGCGAAAGAGATCTCACTCCTTGCGTTGGCTGCCAGCGGTTTTTGGCGGTTTATTCCTCCTGCTTGCGCTTATTATCGCAGTCGTGGATTATGTCCATTTTCAACAACCTCAGGCTGTTTATCCGGATGGGGTGAGTGCAGCTGGAATTCCGCTGGGAGGGCTTGACCGGTCGCAGGCAGAAGCACGGCTTGCAGAAGCTTTTTCGGTGCCGATTGAACTGCGCTATCGCCAGGCGCGCCTTCAATTCTCTCCAGCAGAACTGGGCTTCAAACCAGACTATTCCGCAACTCTTTCTCAAATCGATGAACACCTGCCAAAAAGATCCTGGTTGAAGCATCTTTGGGGCAAGACCGAAGTTTCCAGCCCGACGGACAGCCCTTTGATTGCTGAAATTGACCTGAATCAAATTCAAGCAACCCTGGAGCAGGTCATCTCCCAGCGCTACGATCAACCCGCCACTGCTGCCCTGCCGATCCTTTACAGCACCAATTTCCAGCCGGGGCATGCTGGATATGCGTTGCGATCCTTAACCGCAACCGCAGAAGATATCCAGGCTGCCTTACTCTCACCTGACCAGCGCATCGTGACGCTGGACGTCCAGGAAATCCCAGCCCTGCCGCTGGATCGTGCAAATCTTGAAATTTTTCTAAAGCAAACCATCCAGCTTGAAAAATTTAACGGCTTGATCGAGATCTACCAGCGTGACTTCACCAGCGGTGAGATCATGCATATCGCACTGCTCGGGAATCAGGCGGTAACCCCGGATGTAGCATATTCTGCCGCAAGTACCATCAAAATTCCCATCATGGTATCCGTCATGCGCCGCCTGGAGGAACCCATCCCCTCCCAAGCGAGCGATTGGATGTTCCAGATGATTGCCGAGTCGCTTAACCCACCCGCGGATGGCTTAATGAAAACTTATCTGGATAACGATTTGGGTCCCCTGATGGTCACAGCCGACCTGCGCGAACTGGGTTATCAGAACACGTTCCTTGCCGGCTATTTTGAGCCCGGTTCACCTCTGCTTGAACGCATCAGCACCCCCGCCTACGAGCGCAGCGACATCTTCCTTGACCCTGATCCTTACAATCAAACCGTGCCTTCGGAGGCTGGCGACTTGCTCTGGAAGATCTACCGCTGCGCCAATCAAAACGAACTCATGTTCAACGGTCAGGTTACAGCAACCGAATGTCAGCAAATGCTCAGCTTTCTGCTCGAGAACCGCATCCATGCCCTGATCGAAGCTGGTCTCCCTCCCGAAGGGCGCGCTGCCCACAAACACGGTTGGGCGAACGACCTGGATGGTCTGATCCACACTATCAGCGATTCAGCGGTGGTCTACACCCCCGGTGGGGATTATGTTTTAGTCATTTTTGCCTATACCGAAGAACAATTCCTTTACGACACGGCTAACCAGCTTTTTGCCAAGCTCTCTCAATCCATTTATAATGCTTATAACCTTGAACACCAGGCTGCCTGGTATGGTGAAAACTGAATCAACTGGGTTTTGGGCATAACAATGGATTTGATTCTGACGCACGAACAAACTGACCTCGACGGTCTCGCCTCGATGCTGGGGGCGCATATATTGCGACCTGAAGCCATCGCTTTGCTCCCGCGCCAGATCAACCGCAATGGCAAAGCTTTCCTGAGGCGTTATGCCAATGATCTACCCTTTTCGGATTACCAGGCGCTTCCTCACAAACCTATTGAGAGCGTTTTCCTGGTGGATACGCAATCTCTGGTAACATTGCGCGGCATGAATGAGCAGACCAAGGTCACTGTGCTCGATCACCATCCCCGCAAGGTTCAAATCCACCCAGACTGGCAGGTCGAGCTGCACCTCACTGGGGCGTGCACAACGATTCTGGTCGAGAAGCTGCGTGAATTGAACCCAACACTGACCCCGATCGAAGCTACTTTGATGTTGCTTGGCATCTATGAAGATACGGGATCCCTGACCTACAGCTGCACAACCGCACGGGATGCCCGCGCGGTTGCCTTCCTGCTCGAGCAAGGCGCCGACCTTAATATTGCCTCTATCTACCTCAATCCACCTCTGTCTAATGCACAACAGCAGCTTTATGACCGCCTCTTGCAAGATCTGGTTCAGTTGGACATCGAAGGGTACAGCATTTTGGTGGCAAAAGCAATTGCCACCGACCTGAGTGATGAGATCTCTACCGTGGCGCATAAAATGCGTGAATTCCTCACCCCCGACGGACTGGTTTTGTTGGTCTCCACCCGCCAGGGAATCCGCCTGGTAGCCCGTTCCACCACCGATAACGTGGATGTGGCACAACTGGCAGTTCGTTTCGGAGGTGGTGGACACAAGCGGGCTTCTTCCGCGCTGATTCGTGAAGCCCAATTGTCCGAGGTGGCGCGCCGCGTGATCGAAACCATCCCTGAGATTGTGACCCCCAGCATCAAAGTGAAGCAGATGATGTCGAAGAACCCTCTGACGCTCAGCCCGGATATCAGCGCCGCAGAGGCGGCTGAGTTGATGAAACGCTATGGATTTGAAGGGTATCCGGTAGTTGAGAACAAACAGCTGGTAGGGCTGCTCACCCGCCGAAATGTGGATCGCGCGATTGCTCACAACCTAAACAAAACCGTTGGAGATCTGATGACTGCCGGTTCGGTCAGCGTCTATCCGGATGATCCAATCTCAAAACTCAAGGAACGCATGGCGACGAGCACCTGGGGACAAGTGCCGGTTTTGGATCCTGAGTCGAATGAAATCATCGGCATTGTTACACGCACTGACCTGATCAGTACCCTTAACCACGATGATGAGCTGCCCACGCAAAATGAGATCGCCGATATGCTCTCTGAAGCGCTTCCGCCTGCCCGCAGGGCTTTGCTCCACGCAATTGCAGATGCGGCATACGAGCAAGGCGTGCAAGCCTTCATCGTCGGGGGATTCGTGCGTGATTTATTGCTGCAATTGCCAAGTCAGGATTTTGACGTCGTGATCGAAGGGGACGCAATGGCGTTTGCTGAACACCTCGTCCGGCAATTTGGCGGACGGGTGGTGGCGCACAAACGCTTCGGAACAGCCAAGTGGATCCTGAACCAGGAAACCCTGGAAGCTGCGCTTACAAGCAACCGAATGGAAGATTTTAACAGGGCTGACCTCCCTGAGCACCTTGACCTGATCACTGCCCGGACCGAGTTCTACAACAAGCCCGCTGCCTTGCCCGTGGTGGAACGCAGCAGCATCAAAATGGATCTTCACCGTCGGGATTTCACCATCAACACCCTCGCCCTGCGGCTGGATGGAAGTCATTTCGGCAAAATTTTTGACTTTTGGGGTGGCTACAGCGACCTTCAGCAGAAAAAAATCCGCGTGCTGCATGCTTTGTCATTCGTTGATGACGCTACACGCATGCTTAGGGCAGTCCGCTTCTCCACCCGATTCAATTTTGAAATTGAACCCCAGACCCTTAGCTTGATCAAAGGCAGCCTGCCGCTGCTAGCCGAAATCAGCGGGGCACGGCTGATACATGAATTTGAGCTGATCTTTAGCGAAAACAAAGCACCAGAGATGATCAGGCAGCTTGGTTCGCTGGGCATCTTAGCCGCTATTCATCCTGCTCTGCCCTGGGACGATCTGTCCATTGATCGCCTGGCACGTGGACTGACGGCACTCACACAAGCCAACATGACAGTTACCCCGGAGGAAAAGCTGCAGACACTTTGGTGTCTGTGGCTGCAGGATTTGAATCCTGAAGCCTTGCAGGCTGTTGGTCGGCGCTTGCGCCTTTCCACAAAGTTGCTTGGCTGGATCGAACAAACCCGGGCATTGTGGCAATTGCTGCCAACACTGCAGGGGCAACGCCCCAGTCAGATCACTCAGAAGCTCGAAAGCTTCCATGCCGTCCCTATTCGTTCGATACTTGCCACCTGCGAAAACCCGGATTTACGCCAGATCCTGCAAATCTACCAGGATGAGTACAGGCATGTCCGGCCATTTACGACTGGTAAGGACCTGCAAGCGCTTGGCTTGCCTCCGTCTCCCCGCTATGCAGCCATCCTAAGCACGCTAAAACAAGCCTGGTTGGACGGTGAAATTCAATCTGAGGGCGAAGAAAAAGTTCTCCTTAAAAGATTACTGGAACAGGAATGAATCACACCCAAACACTCGAGGCTGATTACACCATGTCCTCTGGTGAGCAGATTCACATCCGCCCGCTGGAAAAATCCGATTTGCCGGGTTTGGAATGGGACGGGGAATATGCCCATTTTCGCAAACTTTACCAACAACATTATGAGAACAGCCTCAGCGGTAACACCCTGATTTGGATCGCTGAGAACGCCAACGCTGAAATGGTTGGGCAGGTATTTTTGCTGCTGCTCTCACGTCAGCGTGAACTTGCTGATGGGGTCTTCCAAGCCTACCTCTTTTCATTTCGCATTAAACCGGCTTATCGTGACCATGGATTGGGCGGTTTTATGCTTGAAATGATGGAAGGATTTCTGCGGGAAAGGGGCTTCCGCTTTCTGAGGTTGAACGTAGCGCGTGCTAATTCCCTGGCTCTCCGGATGTACGAGAGACACGGATATCGGATAATCGGACCTGATCCCGGCGTCTGGCGTTACCAGGACCAGAATGGTGAGTGGCAAACTTGCCGTGAACCAGCCTGGAAGATGATCAAAAAACTGTAAAAACCCGAAGTCATTCTCCGGGCTTTTTATTAGTTAAGGCATTTTTTAAGCTTCTGTCGATTCAGGCGGTTGCTGGTCTTCAGGTGCCTCAACAGGCGGTACCTCAGATGCCCCTTCAGGCTCTACACTTGTCTCGTCGACCGGCAGAGCAGCTTGCGCATCGTCGATGACTTTTACGTCCAGCACGACCGGTTTTACGTCCTGCAGCCAGCCATTCACAATCCCTTTGATTTCCTCATAATCTGCTGAGGGGAGCATTTTTGGGATACCCATCACAGGCTGTTTGTCTTTGACCATCAATGTCAAACCATATTTGGATTCTTTCGCATCTGTGATTTCGACACGAGGCAGAAATAGTTCAGCGCCTTTTGGCTCCTTTTGCCTGATACCTGTTTCGTCTACGATTAATTCATATTGATCCCAGAATGTTTGGCGCTGCCTTATGGCATTCCATCCAAAAAAAACAAACATCACCACAATCAATCCGAGCATCAAAAATGTGTTGGTGTTTACCTCCCTGCCGCGAGACAAATAGAAATTCAAAACCAACAAAACTACCAGGGTGATACTATACAACAAAATGATATTGCGCTTTTGTTCTTTCAGTTTTTCCGGATCTAAACGATAACTTTTCATGCAAAACCTCTCATTGGATTCTCTCATATTATACCCGTATAATCTTCTCCATAGAACAGCCATGAACAAAGCAGAGTTGGAAACGCATCGGGATCTCAATATTCCTGGACTCAACCGCAGACGGGTGGACATCTGGCTGCCGGAATCTTATCACGCTAATCCAAACCGGTCTTTCCCGGTGTTGTATATCCAGGACGGGCAGACTGTTTTCGATAGTTGGGGGAGAGGAACTGAAGGTTGGGAAATCCACCAGGCGATCTCGCGCCTTGCGGCAGAAGAAAAAATCTTTCCGCCAATAGTGGTTGCCATATCCAGCACCCTCAACCGTGCGGGCGAGTATCTACCGGCTAAAGCACTCAAGCATTCGAATGGCATAGACCTGACTGAAGAGAGCAATCTTGTTGGTAAGACCGCAGCGAATACTATCGTTTCTGATCTTTACCTTGCCTGGATGGTCCACACGCTGAAGCCTGCCATCGATCAGCGCTACCGCACTCTCCGCGATCCACTAAAGACTGCACTGATAGGGTCCAGTCTGGGCGGATTGATTTCGATCTATGCTTTGTGCGAGTACCCCGACACGTTCGGAAAAGCCGCCTGCCTTTCCACACACTGGCCAGCTGTTGGGGAAGGAATGCTGGCATACCTTAATGAGCACCTCCCCTTACCCGGTCAGCATAAACTTTACTTTGACTATGGCAGTGAGGGTCTCGACAGCGAGTACGAACCATGGCAAACCAGGGTGGATGCCCTCCTGCGCCAGAAAGGTTACCGCGAGGGCAAGGACTTTGCCACTTGGCACTTTGCCGGCGAGGATCATACCACCACCGCATGGAAGAACCGGGTACACATCCCGCTGACATTCCTCTTCGGTACCGTCGACCAATAACTTGCTCCTGGTCCGAGCAGAGCGGCATTACTGCAGATGAGCAGCCTTAGCTCTGCCATTTCTCTCTCTCACGGATTACCCAAAAAGTTTTGAAATCGGGTTGAAAGCGGCAGTTTATGTCGTTTGTGTAGTAACCATACTTTAAAATCCTGGGAAATCATGATCTTATATAGGATACGAACGTTCTTTCGTACAGCTGGGTTCATTACATCCGTTAGGGCGTAATTCGTACGGTGGGGGTTTACTCCCACCGCTAAAGCTCGGATGAATGACATGCAGCGGATGGACTGAAGCCCATCCGTACGGTGGGGTTTTACCCCCACCGTCCTAATCAATTTGCCGATAATTTGCTTATTTTTGGGCAGGCACCGAGGGAGCTGCTCCTACCAACGACCAATTGCCGATGCCGACGGCTGTCTGTGTCGTGTCTGTGTTGTGTCAAGGCCGTAACCATACTTTATCCAATGGTGTTATAAACAACATGATGATATTTAAACTATTGGGTATTTTTATCCTGGCGTACGCGCTGGGAAATTTCTCACCAGCTTACCTGTGCGGAAGATTGTTTGGTCATTTTGATATTCGCGAACGCGGAAGCGGCAATGCCGGCACAACAAACATTGTGCGCGAATTGGGTTGGCGTTATGGTGTCCTGGTATTTGTGCTTGACGCGTTAAAAGGGGTGGCAGCGGTTGCTCTGGGAAAATGGCTGGCGGGCAATCCTGGTATCGCGGCAGCCGGGTTCGGTGTTGTAATCGGGCATGATTTCCCTGTGCTCTTGAACTTTCGCGGCGGCAAAGGTGTGGCAACCACAGTGGGCATAATGCTCAGCCTCTTCCCACTACCCACACTCATTGCTCTTGCCCTGCTCATCCTCGTTATCACACTGACTCACATGGTCTCGCTTGGATCGTTGATCTTTGTAAGTAGTATGGCGGTTTTCGCGCTGGTTTCCGATCAGCCTGCTGCGCTGACGATCATGACGGTTGGAATCGCTCTCATTGCCATCCTGCGACACCGGTCGAACATTAAGCGCCTTCTCAGCGGTACTGAGAATAAGCTCTCCTACTGATTTCATCTTTTTTCCTGTAGATCGTATGATCCCATATCTACTCTTAAAATCTGCCTCTAAAGAGATCTCTTAAAAATCGGTGATTTTCACATCTTTTTTGATATAATCAAAATTCGGCATTTAAGAAAATCTTACTGCCATAATATTCCGCCTGGTGCCTGACACCATGCTTGATTATAGGAAGGTCAAACACATGAAAGAATTTTCAACCGCTTCTATACGCAACATCGTCCTTGCTTCTCATAGCAATTCCGGTAAAACGATGCTGGCAGAGAGCATCCTGCACTTCACCGGTGCCACCACCCGCCTGGGCACCATTGAAGATAAAACCACCGTTTCGGACTTTGACGAAGAAGAACAGCGCCGTGGCATTTCGCTTTTCACCACGGTTTTGCCGGTGATCTACAAGGATCTCAAGCTCAACCTGCTCGACACCCCCGGTTACACCGATTTCGTCGGTGAGGTTGTTTCGGCAATGCGCGTTGCGGACTGCGCCTTAATCCTGGTGGATTCTGTTGGCGGTCTCGAAGTTGGCACTGAAGTTGCGCTGCAGTATACTGAAACCTTCGGCATCCCCAAGATTATGGTCATTAATAAGATGGACCGTGAAAATGCCAATTTCCAGAAAGCACTCAAATCAGTGCAGGATGAAATTGACGCCCGCCTGATCCCGATGCAGTTACCGTTGGGTGAAAAAACTGATTTCAAAGGTGTCATTGACCTGGTTACCATGAAAGCCTATGAAGGTGACGGTAAAAAGGTTGCCGCCATCCCTGCCGACCTCCAGGCTGAAGCCGAAAAAGCCCGCACCCAGCTGGTGGAAGCCGCAGCAGAAGGCGAAGACAGCCTGCTTGAAAAATACTTTGAAAATGGTGACCTGACCTCAGAAGAGATTCTGCAAGGTCTGCGCAAAGCCATGCAAAACAGCAACATCATCCCTGTGCTGGTAGCTGCCGGCGGTCGCAGCATCGGCATCCAACCTCTGTTGGATGCCCTTGTAGAGCTCGCGCCGAGCCCTGCCGAGCTGCCCGCGGTCAAAGCCCAAACTCCCAGAGGTGAAATTGAACTGACCTACCAGGATTCAGGACCACTTGCAGCCTATGTGTGGAAGACCACTGCTGACCCCTTTGTTGGGCGCCAGACTTACTTCAAGGTCTATTCCGGCGTGGTCAGCTCTGATACGCGCGTCTGGAACGCAAACAAGGGCGAAGAGGAACGTCTTGCTGGCGTTCAGGTGCCCTTCGGCAAGGACATGCTGCCCGTCAGCGTGATCCACAGCGGCGATATTGGCGCGGTGGCAAAGTTGAGTGTCACCACCACTGGCGACACCCTGACAACCAAGGAACATAATATCATCCTGCCTGCCCCATCCTACCCCCACCCTCTCTACCGTGTTGCGATCAATCCCAAGACCCAGAGCGACGCAGCCAAGATGAGCCAGACTCTGACCCGCATGACGGAAGAAGATATGACCCTCTCATGGGAAATGGAAGCTGCCACACATCAGACTCTGCTGTTTGGCATGGGCGATCAGCATATCGATGTTGCCCTGAAACGCATGGAGCAAAAATTCCAGCTCAACCTGGTCACCCTCGAACCCAAAGTGCCCTATGAAGAGCACATCACCCGCGAAGGCAGCGCCACATACCGCCACAAGAAACAGACGGGCGGTTCGGGGCAGTTTGGTGAGGTTTCCCTGAAAGTTTTCCCGATCGAAGGCGAAGATTTCACTTTCTCAAACGATGTCTTTGGCGGTGCAATCTCCAACAACTACATGGGTCCGATCGAAAAGGGTATCCGCAACGTAATGAAGGAAGGCGTTGTGGCAGGCTATCCTGTGCATAACGTGGGCGTTTCCATTGTTGATGGAAAGGAACACCCCGTCGACTCCAAACCAATTGCCTTCGAAATTGCCGGCCGCGAAGCTTTCAAACTTGCTTTCAAGGAAGCTAATCCAGTCCTCTACGAACCGATCATGCGCGTTGCCATCACTGTTCCCGAAGCCAACATGGGCGACATCATGGGCGACCTCAACACCCGGCGTGCCCGCGTGCAGGGTATGGACACCGAGCACGGCAAATCCACCATCAAAGCCCACGTGCCGCTTTCGGAAATGATGCGCTACACGACCAACCTGCGCTCCATGACCGGCGGTCGCGGCATCTTCACGATGGAATTCGATCATTACGAAATGGTCCCCACCCAGATGGCGCGCGAGATCATGGACGCCCGGCAGAAAGAACTGCACGAGAGCGAATAAACACGTTTTTGAAACACGAGGCTGGCTGAGAAGTCAGCCTCTTCTTTTTTAAGGGAATTGCTAAAGAGCTGGATTGTTTGATTTTACTAAGGCGTGATCAATAAACTCATACTGGTGATAGTCGCACACTGGCTGGTAGCCTATTTCCTGGTAGATTTTGTTACTGGTCGGATTGGAAAGGTCAGTGAAGAGATTGGTAAACTCATACCCGCGTGAAAGCAGCTCTTTTGAGACCTCCGCCACCAACGCCCTGGCGTAGCCCCTCCGGCGAAAGGCTGGTGGGGTATAGACCCCGCTGACGCAAATACCCTTGATCTGCGGACGATTGGCAATCGTGAGGCTTACCACCTCGCCGTCGTCAACCCAAAAGAACACGCACTTCTTTTGGATGGTATCCAGCATCGATTGAGCTGTCTGCAGCCTTTTGGGTCCCGCGATGACTTCCTCTGCCATCGCGTTGAGCATGTCTGCCGCAATCTGCGCGTCGGTTTCTTCCGCCACCTTCATCTTACCGCTTGGATAACTAATCTGGGAAACTTTCCGCAGTTCATACGCCCGGGTGTTTACAATTCGACGGGCTTGTCGCCCGGTTTTTTCCTGCCAGATTTCAGCAAAGCAATCGCTTTCCTCCGCAATGCCATTCACGCCTGGCAAACTCCAATCATTCGCCATCAGGGTGTCAGCAAGTTTTCCCAGGGCTGATTTATCAAGCGGGTCGCTCTGTACGATTAACGCAAAAGGAGGAGTCATCAGTGCAGATGCTTTCGCGTCTCCGCTTTCATCTGTGACAAGCGCCATCAAAGGGATCGCTTCTCCATAAGCATGCAAGTCAGACATCAATCGTAATGATAACCCCAGGATCAGGTTATTGCGCGTTTCAGCGCCTTCCCAGAGATGGTGTGCCTGCTCGTAAAACGAATTGGCGTCATTAAAGAAGATTACAGTAGACATATCTGCTTCTTTGTCAGGAGGAAATCTTACGGTTTCCAGACAAATTCTTCCAGGTTGATCACGCCATCGGCTTCAAAATGGATGCCTTCATCTTCCAACAGTGCCCGCTGCAGCGCGGCATCTGGTCCCGTCAGGCTGATTTTGCCTTGACGGTTGATCACTCGGTGCCACGGTACTTTTCGCCCGCCACTATATCGCAGAGAAGCCAGGGCAAAACCGACAAGTTGCCCGCTGCAACCCCCAACCATTTTGCCAATCTGACCGTATGTTGCAACCTTGCCGACGGGGATGGCTTCCACCACATCAAAAATGCGTTCATGAAGCTGATGTTTTCCATTTGGTTCCATCGTCAACCCTCTTGAACGAAATCCTTGAGTGGGTTGCGTCGTTTAGGATCCCGCAGCTTGCGCAAACCGGTACTTTCAATTTGCCTGATGCGTTCACGCGTCAGACCAAAGTGGTTGCTGATCTCTTCCAGCGAGTGGTAGACGCCATCTTTCAGACCAAAACGCAATTCCAGGACCTCTCGTTCCCGTTCGGGCAAGCTATCCAGAGATTTACGGACAGACTCGCGCAGATTTTCACGCATGACTTCTTCCATAGGTTCGATCGCATCCAAATCGGGGATATAGTCCCCCAAAGTGCTGTCTTCTGCATCACCCACCGGGCTTTCCAGTGAGACAGGCTCCTCGGATGCTTTCAATACCGCTTCCACCTTCTGTGTGGCTTCATCCCAACGGTGCAGTAATCCTGGATCCGCTAATTCACGGCTTCCATCGAGCTCGAGGATGGCATTGACGTCCTCTTCCGAAAGAAAACCTGATTTGACCGCCATCTCAGCAAAGGTAGGGTCCCGCCCCAGGATCTGCACCAGCCTGTGCTGCACTTTTACCAATTTGCTAATGGATTCAACAATGTGCACCGGGATGCGAATGGTGCGTGCATTTTCGTGGATATAACGCGTGATCGCCTGGCGGATCCACCAGGTGGCATAAGTGCTAAAGCGGAAGCCCTTGGCGGGGTCAAACTTCTGAATGCCCCGCAGCAAGCCTATATTGCCTTCCTGGATCAAATCCTCGATGGGAATGCCTTTATTGTTGTAACGTTTTGCGATGCTAACGACCAGGCGCAGGTTGTATTCCACGAGTTTTTGGCTGGCAATGAAGGCACTTTCCTCCACCCGTTCAATACTTTTTTGCATTTCCATCAGGCCGGCACTCAGCGGGAGTAGTTCACTGCTTGTCCAATGGAGGCGGATTTGTTCAATCAAACCTTCGGGAAGAATATAGGCGTCCATGAAGAAGCGCAGCAAATCCCGAGCCAGATCCTCCCAATGCTTATCACTGCCCCAACGGGGATCATCAAGATAGGTGTAGATGTAAGGCGGATCAGGCATCTCCATAATTTTCTGCAATTGCAGAGCTTCAGCAAGTACTTTCTCCGCATCCGGTGACGGATAGGAAAGCCGGGCAGCATCCATTTCCACCTGAGCCCAGGTGGACCGCATATCAGCACAGATTCCATCCAGGTTCAAACCAGCTTCTCCCAATCGATAGAGGTTCAGTTGTTCCTTCGACTGAACAATAATTGCCAGGTAGAATTCCTGTTCTGCCAGCAGCAGCTCTTCACGGCTGATATCTCGCAGGTAAAGTTGGATTGGGTCATCAAGAATTTCACCTTGATGGATTTCAGAGATTGCGTCAGTTTGGTCGTCGCTTAGTTCAAAATCTTCGGTGTTATTGTCTGACATTTGCTCAAGCCTTGTTTCTGGATTTACTCTTGATGGAGGATGTTCCGCGTACACGCGTGCTGCCGCCGGCTTCGGGTGCAAGCAAGGCTTTGTCCAACAGGCGGCGCTTGTGTAACAATTCAAGATAAAGGAATTGTACTTCTTCATCCGTATATGTCTTTGAATCGACTTCAGCCGATTGCAGGAACTTGATTTCTTCCAAACGATCTTCCAATCGATTCAAGCGCATGCGCACCACTGCCCTGATCTGGTGTTGATCGCGTTTTTCTTTGGTTGGGGCATAATGGTCCTCAACAAGATTCGGATTTTCTTCAAATTCCAGGGCGGAGGTCACACGAGCCTCAATATAATCCACTGGGGTATAGTCCACCTGCTGCAGGCTTTCGGTGATCAATCGGAAGCCGGTAAGAGTGTCACCGTTTTGAAAATCCGATTCCATGATCGGATCAAGCCCGAGATTGCACAGAGTCTTATTCAAGCGGAACAATCCTTCCGGATCAAGGAAAAGATCATGCAAGAGATAGCGCTCAAGTTTTTGGTTCTTTTGCTCTGGCTTGCTTAACATGCTGGCAGGAACGAATTCCGCCTGATCACTTTCAATTTTCTTCCGGCGGGTATGCGCCAGGTTAGTTTGCGTACTTTTTAAGGAGCGCTCATCTACGCGCAAGAAAGTCGCCAGTTGCTGACGGTATGCCTCGCGCTCCACTGCGTCAGCCACGTCATCAATCAACGGCATCACTTTGGCAGCGATGTCGCGTTTCACCTTGGCATCCCGCAAATCCTGGTCTGCAGCCAGCGTCTCCATGACATGCACCACTACCGGTTTTGCCTTCGCGATGATTTGCCTCCAGGCTTCGGGGTCTTCAAGTACAATTTCGTCCGGGTCTTTCTGATCAGGCAGTGCGGTCACGCGGATATCAGCGTTCAAATGCTGTTCCACTCGCAAGAGCCCGCGGGAATCAAACCGGATCTCAGATTCCTGGTCCATTGCTTTGCGCGCCGTTTCAAGCCCCTTGAGGGTTGCGTTCTGACCAGCAGCGTCAGGGTCAAGCGCCAGGACAATGTTTCGCGTCAGACGCTTGATGAGGCGGAATTGATCTTCTGTCAGGGCGGTGCCCATGGGAGAGACCGCGTTGCTGAAGCCAGCCTGGTGCAATCCGATCACATCCATGTAGCCCTCCACGATGACCGCCTGGTTCAGTGACCGAATGCTTTTCCGCGCCAGGTCGAGCCCGTAGAGCAGACGACCCTTATCAAACAGCACAGTCGCTGGAGAATTGAGGTACTTTGGTACGTCATCGGGGTCCAAAATGCGCCCGCCGAACCCAACGAGCTGTCCATAAGGGCCGCGGATCGGGAACATCAGGCGGTTGCGGAAGCGGTCATAGATGCTGCCGTCGTCGCGCTCGGTCATCAATCCCGCTGCCACCATGAGGGCAGGCTGGATATTCTTCAAAAGCAGGTGGTCAAGTAAGGCAGTCCAACTATCCGGCGCGTAACCCAGACCCCAGATTTTGATGGTTTCGTCGGTGAGACCACGTTTGTGGAGGTAATCAAGCGCCTTTTTTCCTGCAGGGGTGTTGAGCATCTGCTGGCGGAAAAAGCTGGCAGCTTCCTCGAGAACAGCGATGAGGTCCTGCCTGGCTTCCCCATCAGCCTCGTTTTCGGGGGATTGCTGAACGAGGGTGACACCAGCGCGGTCTGCCAGATTGCGCAGGGCTTCATTGAAATCCCAGCCTTCGCGCTTCATCATGTAGCTAAAAACATCTCCACCTTCGTTGCACTGTCCGAAGCAGCGCCAGGTTTGCGTCTCCGGGAAAACCACAAAAGAGGGAGTGCGGGTGTTGTGGTGGAAAGGGCAAAAACCAATGTAGTTTTTTCCCGTGCGCCGCAGTTTAACTGTCTGACCAATGATTTCGACAATGTCAAGGCGATCTTTAATGTCATCTACAACAGTCATCACTCGCTCCAGGTTATTGGTGTGGTTCAGGGTTCAAGATTAGGTTGCTACACTACCCCACCTTGATAATTTTACCTTAGTTAAGCACAAGTTTGCACATCGTGAGAGGTTCGTGAGAGGTTTAGGCCGATTTGTACATCTTTTTTAGAAGATGAGTACGAGTTACAGCAGATCCTTTTAGGATATATCAAGGAAAAATAGAGTAAAAAAGAAACAGTCTCTCCAGTCCAAAGAGACTGCTTCTTTGAGCTCACAAAAGAAATTACCTAGTTTATTTTTCCGCCAACCGCAACAATATCGTCTTCATACTTTACGATAGCTGCAACCGCAGCTTCGAGTGCGCGGCAGATATCACTGGCAGAGAGGGAGGGAGCAGGTGTTTGCTTTTTTGCCACCTGCTCTGGTGTAAAGGGGACATGGATGAATCCAGCGCGGATCGGCTTACCCATCTTTGAAATATGATATAGGACTCCATACATGACGTGATTGCAAACAAAGGTTCCCGCTGTATTAGAAAGGGAAGAAGGGAGCCCTTCTGCTCGAATTGCCTCGACCATGGCTTTAACAGGGAGGGTAGCAAAATATGCTGGCTCCCCATCTTCGAAAATGGCTTTGTCAAGTGGCTGGTTTCCCTCGTTGTCTGGAATCCTTGCGTCATCCACATTGATTGCCACACGCTCCGGTGTTACATCAAAACGACCACCAGCCTGACCCACAGAAAGCACCACATCCGGATTCTCTAACAATATAGCTTCTTTCACTTTTTCTATGGATTTGTGAAAAACGGTAGGGATCTCCAGCTTGACGATCTCAGCACCTTCGATCTGGTCTCGCATCAACTTCACAGCCTCCAAGGCAGGATTTATACTTTCACCCCCAAAAGGATCAAATGCTGTAATAAGAATTTTCATCAGGTGCCATCCCTTTCCATCGGTTGAGATTCTAAATACTAAAAGGCAAGGAAATACATCAGGAAGATATGAATCACCAGGAGCACCGCGGCAAAAGGCGCTTGTGATTTAATGATTGCATACTTATCCTTTGTTTCCAGGAGTGCTGCGGGCATAATGTTGAAATTGGCCGCCATGGGAGTGAGGAGTGTGCCACAATAACCGGCTGTAAGACCTAAGGCGCCCACGATGATCGGGTTCCCGCCTTGCATGATAACAAAAGGAATACCAATACCAACCGTGATCACGGAGAAGGCGGCAAAACCATTGCCCATAATGATTGTAAACAGCGCCATACCAATACAATAAATTGCGACACCAAGGAAGCGACTTCCATCCGGGATAATACTTGCTACCCCGTTAGCGATAACCGTGCCAACACCAGCAGCAGTGAACAATGCACCCAATGCAGCCAGTAATTGGGGCAAGATGCCGACAGGACCGACATTCATCATTAGTCTTGAGCCATCCTTATACGCATACTTTGCTGGCGCCTTGGTGATGATGAAAGCAATTGCCAATGCAATCGCAGCCGAAATACCAATGGCGTGGTTGGTGCTGAGTTTGAGCTCTGCAAGTACGTAAGCCACAACCACAGCAATAAGAGCCAGTGAGACAGCAGGGATAAAGATTTTATTACCGATCTTATCAGCACTCTTCCTTGCAAACTCCTTGCTGGGAACGTCAATATTACCAGGTTGCCTTACCTGGTTCATGGCAGTGAGAGCAGCAATAACAAGAATACAAAGACCAGTAATCCAACGCGGAATGTGAGGTCCCACAATGAAGGTAAATGCAAGAAGGAACCAAAAAACTGCGGTGCCGATCCTTGTTTTGAGTTCTTTGTCTCTCAGCGCAAAAATCCCACAGATTATAAAAATTATACCAATGATAATGTAAAAGAATTCACCGATCAAGACGTTGAGTTCCATGGTTTATGACTCCTTTTCTTCGCTAAGAGTGGCTGCCAGTTTTCTATCCAACAGGTAATTCTTGGCAATGCCTAAAAGGACGGATATGACCGCAACGGGGATTGACCACATGGCAACATTCAGCGCAGTGACTTCAGTATAGCCCTGTTCGACCATAGTGCTGACAATCAAAAGTGTGCCCGAAGCGCCCATGAACACGTTTTGGGCAAAGAAGTTACCGTAGTTTTCAGAGGCAGCAGAAGCACCTTTGATAACATCTACTGTCTTTTCGTCAAGGTCTCCATATTTAGCCACAGCAGCAGCTTGAGCCATTGGATTGATAAGAGGGCGAACGAATTGAGGATGTCCTCCAAGCCGAACAGAGAATGCGGCGGCGGCTGCCCGTATCGATTGATAAATCGAGAGAACTTTTCCAGTTGTGGCGCCCTTGATCCCGCCAATGAAATCGACTGCTTTTTCCTTGAGTCCATACCGCTCAGAAATCCCGATAATGGGCAGAGTCAGCACGAATAAGGTTGCCAAGCGCTGGGTGATAAAGGAATTCCCGAGAACTTCCAGGATTTCCATCGGGGTCATGCCAGCAACCAACCCAGTAACTACCCCCGCGACAACGACGGTGGCGATGGTGTCTCGTTTTAGGGCAAACCCAAGAATTACCACAAGAACACCTATAAGCTTTAATACTTCCATTGATAGTTAGCTCCTTTTCTATTTGATTTTGTAGATATTGCGATGCTTTATCTATTTTATCAGAACACAAATTCGCTGGTCACACAGTTTTTCATGCAAAAAAATGATATTCCTGTTTATTGTCAAGCAATCTTATTACCTCCAACTAAATTTTTTAATGATCGGACTCAGATATACATGACCTTGAGACTTCATAACAAAGCAGGGTCGTTGCTTGCACGACCCTGCTTCACCTATCAACAAAACGTGATTACTTCACACTGGAAGCGGTATTATCCTCACTCTTCAATTCCTCTTCGGCTTTGCGTGCTGCTTCATTGGGAATGGGGGGAACACCATTCGTCACCGCCGGATCGCTGGTGGGCTCAGGGGTTGAGCTTTCGGCAAAAGGTTCAGCCGTGGGGGTGCCCGCCTTGGCGCCCGCTTCACTTTCAGCTGTTTCAGCTGGTTTGGGAGCAGTTGGCTTGGTCTCACCTGTTTTGGCAGGATTAACGGCAGGCTGCACCGAAGGCACACCATCTATCGGCGCTGCCATCTGGGAATAATCCATAGCTGCCATCTGGGAGTAGAGTGACCAACGGCGTTTGGCGTCGGCTTCTGCGCCTTTCATAAGTTCTTCGGCGCGTGCTTCATCCTGTTGGAGCAGCATACGATAGCGGGTTTCGTTATAAGCATAATCTGCCACGTTAATGCTGGGAGCCCTGGAGTCTATTTGTAGTGGATTCTTGCCTTCAGCAGCCAGGCGTGGGTCATAACGATAAAGAACCCAAGCGCCGGAGTTTACAGCCAGTTTCTGCTGAACAAGACCCTTCTTCATATCGATGCCATGATTGATACAGTGCGAGTAAGCAATGACCAAAGAGGGACCATCGTAGGCGTCGGCCTCATTGAGTGCACGCAGGGTTTGCGAGTCGCTGGCACCCATTGCCACACGTGCCACGTAGATGTTGCCGTAGGTCATGGCAATCATGCCAAGGTCTTTCTTGGGTTTGTCCTTGCCATCAGCAGCGAATTTCGCCACAGCAGCACGCGGGGTAGCCTTGGAACTCTGACCACCGGTATTCGAATAGACCTCGGTGTCAAGCACGAGTACGTTCACATTGCGACCAGATGCCAGGACGTGATCCAGCCCACCATAGCCAATATCGTAAGCCCAACCGTCACCGCCCATGATCCAGACGCTCTTCTTGACGAGGTAATCTGCCAGACTGTAAAGGTTGCGCAGCTCGCCGCTCTGCTCGTCCTTGAGCAATGCTTTCAATTGCTTGACACGTTTGCGCTGGGCATTGATCTCCGCTTCGCCGTTTTGGCTGGCGTTGCAAAGTTCATCTGCCAATTCGCGGCCGATGAAGTCGGCATTCTTTTGTACCAATTCCTTGGCGTTGGTCATGAATTTGTCAGCTGTCAGGCGCATGCCCATGCCAAACTCAGCATTGTCTTCAAACAGGGAGTTCGACCAGGCAGGTCCCAATCCCAGGGCGTTCTTTGCCCATGGGGTAGTGGGGTGGTTGCCGCCATAAATGGAGGAACAACCAGTCGCGTTGGCAACCAGCATGCGGTCGCCAAATAATTGGGTTACAAGGCGCACGTAGGGCGTCTCACCGCAACCAGCACAGGCACCCGAGAACTCAAACAGGGGTTCCAGTAGTTGGGAGTTCTTGACCAAATGGGTCGAGATCTCTTCACGCGGGATGAGGGGCAGGTTGAGGAAGAAGTCCCAGTTTTTCGCTTCGCTTTCGCGGATAGGAGGCTGGGCGCCCATGTTGATGGCACGGCGATTGGGGTTGGTTTTGTCTATTCCCGGGCAGTTTTCAACGCACAAGCCGCAGCCCACACAATCCTCGGGGGCAATTTGGACGGTCAATGAATAGCCATCTTTCCAATCTCGGAATTTGGAGGGGGTAGATTTGAATGTCTCCGGGGCATCCTTTAGCAGCTCGGTAGGGTAGACGTTAAGGCGGATGGCTGCATGCGGGCAGACGAAAGCACAACGGCCGCACTGGGTACACAGATCAGGTTCCCAAACCGGGATCTCAAGCGCGATGTTGCGCTTTTCCCACTTGGTGGTGCCAACGGGATAAGTGCCATCATCAGGGAGTTGGCTGACTCTAAGAGCATCACCATTGCGGTTAATCATCTCACCGAGGACTTCCTTCACGAAAACGGGAGCTTCTGCTGGAACTGGCAGTCTGCGGTTGTGGGAGCTGGTCACCTCGGTGGGATAAACCACCTGGTGCAAATTCGCAATAGATTGATCCACTGCTTCGAAATTCTTGCGCACAATGGCTTCACCCTTGCGACCGTAAGTCTTCTCGATGGAGTGTTTAATCTGTGCCAGGGCTTCTTCGGCCGGCAAAACACCGCTGATCGCGAAGAAGCAGGTCTGCATGATGGTGTTGATGCGGCTGCCCATGCCGGTGGCTTCAGCCACCTTATAGGCATCAATCACATAAAATTTGAGCTTCTTTTCGATAATATCCTTCTGCATCTCGCGCGGCAGGGTGTTCCAAACCTCCTCCGGACCGTAGATGGTATTTAGCAGGAACACTGACCCTGGGCGGGAGTACTTGAGCATATCAAAGCGATCCACGTAGCTAACCTGGTGGCAAGCCACAAAGTTAGCCTGACCTTCAGAAATGAAATAGGGAGCGCGAATTGGTTCGGGACCGAAACGCAGATGCGAGACAGTTACAGTGCCGGATTTCTTCGAGTCGTACTCAAAATAACCCTGGGCGTAGTTAGGGGTCTCATCACCGATGATTTTAATCGAGTTCTTGTTCGCGCCAACGGTACCGTCAGAACCAAGACCGTAGAACATCGCCTGGATGACCCTATCAGACAGAATTTCGAAGCTTGGATCATAGTCAATGCTGAGATTGGTGACATCGTCAACAATACCAACCGTAAATTTATGCTTGGGCTGATCCTTGGCAAGCTCGTCAAAAACACCTTTGACCATTGCCGGGGTGAAATCCTTGGAAGAAAGACCATAACGCCCACCGGTGACCACAGGCATCTGCTGGCAGGGGGAAGTTCCGTTCAGGATACCATCAGAAAAAGCGTTGACAACGTCCTGGAAGAGTGGTTCGCCAATGGAACCGGGTTCCTTGGTGCGGTCGAGCACGGCAATTTTCTTGACGGTGGCGGGGATCACGCCCAGGAAGTGTTTGATCGAGAAGGGTCGATAAAGGCGCACAACCACCACGCCCACTTTTTCGCCGCGGGCATTGAGGAATCTGGCGGTTTCTGAGGCAGTTTCCGCACCGGAGCCCATAATCACGATCACACGATCCGCGTCAGGTGCACCATGATATTCCATGATTTTATATTGGCGACCGGTAAGGTCAGCAAAACGATCCATTTCTTCTTCCACGATGCGAACGCTCTCGTCATAATAGCGGTTGACCGTCTCGCGAGCCTGGAAATACACGTCGGGGTTTTGGGAAGTACCGCGGATCACGGGGTTATCCGGGGTTAAAGCGCGCTTGCGATGCTCGAGGACCATGTCATTGTTGATCATGGCGCGAAGATCATCGTCTGTGAGCCTCTCGATCTTGTTGATCTCATGGGAAGTGCGGAAGCCATCAAAGAAGTGCACGAAGGGAATACGGGATCGCAAGGTTGCAGCTGTGGCAATCACGGCAGTATCCTGAGCTTCCTGCGCAGAGTTGGAGGCAATCAGACCCCAACCAGTCTGGCGGACAGCCATCACGTCCTGGTGGTCGCCAAAGATGGAAAGCGCCTGGGCAGCCAATGAGCGAGCTGAAACGTGGAAAACCGCAGGGGTCAATTCGCCGGCGATCTTGTACATATTGGGGATCATCAACAACAAGCCCTGGGAAGCTGTGAAAGTAGTGGCAAGGGCGCCAGTTTGCAGCGCGCCGTGCACTGCGCCAGCAGCGCCGCCCTCAGATTGCATCTCAACCACTGTAGGAATGGTGCCCCAAATATTAGGAACGCGTTCCGCTGCCCACTGATCCGCAAACTCACCCATAGTAGAAGAAGGTGTGATAGGATAAATTGCGATTACTTCATTGAGCCTGTAGGCAACATAAGCGGTTGCCTCATTGGCATCTGTCATTACCATTTCACGTGTCATTTAAAAAACTCCTTAAAGTTGTTATCGAACGTTACCGTTTGCTAGTCACAATCATAGAACCCTCGGCAAAATAGCCGAGGTTCATGAATTTGAATTGTACCCTATAACCCCAAACTAGGGGGGTGTTATATATGTTTGACA